>DIVU01000208.1 GCA_002423365.1 Desulfuromonadaceae bacterium UBA6124
TGGAGGAAAATATCCCGGTCATCATGGCCCTGCTCGGTGTTTGGTATGTCAACTTCTTCGCTGCCGAATCCCACGCGGTCCTGCCTTATGAGCAGTATCTCTCTCGCTTCCCCGCCTATCTGCAACAGGGGGATATGGAGAGTAACGGCAAGCGCGTGACCCTCGACGGCGCGGTGGTCAATTACGCCACCGGGCCGATCATCTGGGGGGAACCGGGGACCAACGGTCAGCACGCCTTCTATCAACTGATCCATCAGGGCACCCGGCTCGTCCCCTGCGATTTCATCGCTGGAGTCAACAGCCACAATCCACTCGGGCGACATCAGCCCATTCTCCTCTCCAACTTCCTGGCCCAGACCGAAGCGCTGATGAAAGGCAAGAACGAAGCCGAGGCCCGCGCCGAACTGGAAGCTTCGGGTCTCGCTCCGGCCGAGGTTGAAAAACTGCTGCCGCACAAGATCTTTCCCGGCAACCGGCCGACCAACTCTCTGCTCTACCGGCGCCTGACCCCGCGCACCCTGGGGGCGCTGATCGCCTTTTACGAGCACAAAATTTTCGTGCAGGGGGTGATCTGGAACGTCAATTCCTTCGATCAGTGGGGGGTCGAACTCGGCAAGCAACTGGCGCAAACCATCCTTCCCGAACTGGAAGGGGAGCAGGCGCCGACCGGGCACGACAGCTCGACCCAGGGGCTGATCGACTACTGCCGTGCGATGACCGAAGGCTGATCCCCTCCCCGTCAACCCGGGCTCGTCGGGATTTTTGCCCGGCACCTTGACTTGCCTCGGCGAGACAAGCTAATATATTGAAATAAAAAAGATTTAGCTTGTCTAATCAATTTTGGGGGGTGAGATATGAAGAGATGGCTGGTTTTGTTCGCGGGGATGGCGGCGGCACTGCTGTTGACGGTTCCCGTCATGGCGGAGGAAAAGGTGGGGGCGAGCTGCCCCGAACAGGTGGTTTTCCCCGGCAAGGGGAAACTGGGATCGGTGGCATTCTCACCGAAAACTCATCGGGAGCAGGGGGTTTCCTGTGTGCTGTGCCACCACACTGGCACCGAGGACGGTAAGTGTTCCAACTGTCACGATGGCAAAGACCCGAAGGTGCCGAACAGCCAGGATGCCTATCACCTGCTCTGCAAGGGCTGCCACAAGCATAAAAAAATCGACAACTCCTGCGAGTTCTGCCACAAGCCGGGAACCTGACCCGACGGTCACAACCACAAAAAAAGCCACGGCGCGATCCTTGACGCCGTGGCTTTTTTTGTGCGGGAAGCGAATTTTTACGGGCGTCGCAGCCGGATGCCTCCTCCCGGCGGTTCGATCAGCCCTTCCTTGTAAAGACCGCCGACGGCGCGTTTGAAGGTCTTCTTGCTCATCCCCAGACGCTCGCGGATCAGTTCCGGCGGGCTGTCGTCGTGCAGGGGCAGTTCCCCCGAGCGGGCAAGTTCCGCCAGAATACGTTCCCGCGCCTCGGCGATCCCTTCGGCCCCGACCCGGCGCAGGGTGACGTCGATTTTTCCATCTTCCCGCACGTGCTTGACAAAGCCCCGCAGGCGCGTGCCCCGATGCTGGCCGCCGCGCAGTTCATCCCGATAGAGCAGGCCGTCGTAGAGTTCGTTGACGATGACCTTGGCACCGAGATCGGTGAATTCCCGGATCATCAATGCGACCTCGTCGCCGTCCTTGAGGTCGCCGGCTCCCGGTTCCAGACAGGGGTCGAGACGGCCGGTGGCGACGATGCGGCCGCGATTGTCGAGGCAGATCTTGACCAGGTACTTGCGTCCGGCCTGCATGCGTCGGGGCTGTTCGGAAAAGGGGACGAGCAGCTCCTTGGGTAGCCCCCAGTCGAGAAAGGCGCCGACCGAGGTGACTTGCGCCACTTTGAGCAGGGCGAATTCGTCGACCTGGGCCAGGGGCGTGCGTACCGTGGCGAGCAGTCGGGCGCCGTCGTGGTAGACGAAGACCCGCAGGCGTTCGCCGACCTGGGCAGCGGCGGGGACTTCCCGGGCGGGGAGGAGAATCTCCCCGGCGGAGGTCTGGAAGTGGGCGCCGTCGGTGTCGAGGGCGGCGATTTCCAGGGTATTGAAGCGGCCGATTTCCGGCATGGCGGACCTTTCCGGCAGGTTTAGCAGAAGGAACAGACGTATTCGGCGACGCCGTCAGTCACTTCGATCTCAAAGAAGGAGTTGCCCGGCACGTCGAACCAGGTCCCCACGGTAAAGCCGATCCAGTCGCCGTTACCGGCGATGCGCGCGCGGCAGGCGCCGGCGATGATTTCCATCTTTTCGGGGGCGCCGGTGTTGAATTTATAAAGGCCGGGATAGATCAGGCCGAGGGTCTTGCGGCTGCCGTCGGCCAGGGTCAGGGTATGGCTGACCACCTTGCCGTCGAAATAGATATTGGCCTTGCAGGCGGCGGTGACGTTGGCGAACGCTTCGGGGGCTTGGTAGCTCATGATAGGCTCCTGATGGGGATGGGTAGTTACGTTCGGCTGTGTAGCATGCCGATACCGCCCCTGCAAGAAATATTTACCGCCGACATCAACACCGCCGGCATCGGAACTTGCGGGGGCCAGGCGTTGCGGGTAGAATGCCCCAACTTACCCGCTGCGAGAGGCATTGCCCATGGACAACAAGATGGTTCTTCTGACCCTGACCGGCCCGGACCGCACCGGCATCATCGCCGCCGTCACCGGCCACATCGCCGAGGCCGGCGCCCGCATTCGCGACATCGAACAGAGCGTCACCCACACCCTGCTCTCCCTGTCGGTGCTCATCGACTTTCCCACCGGCGAAAGCGATCAGAAACCGCTGGTCAAGGAACTGCTCTTTCTTGCCAAGGAGCTCGGTCTCGATCTCGATTTTCAGGTGCTCAGCGAGGCCGAATACCGGCGCAAGACGACCCGCAACGCCTATGTCGTGACCATCCTCGGCGGCGAAGTGAACGCCCTGGCTTTGGCCCGGGTCTCGCACATCCTCGCCGAGAACGCGGTCAACATCGAACGCATCTCCAAGCTCACCCAGGGGCAGTTGCGCTGCGTCGAATTTCTCATCACTACCACGCCGGAACTCGACGTCAAGGCCATGACCCGCAAGCTGCTCCACACCGGGGCGAGTGTCGGGGTCGATATCGCTGTGCAGAAGGAGAGTCTTTATCGCCGCGCCAAGAGGCTGGTGGTGATGGATATGGATTCGACCCTGATCCAGGTCGAGGTCATCGACGAGTTGGCCCGGGTTGCCGGGGTCGGCGAGCAGGTGGCGGAAATCACCGAGCGGGCGATGAACGGCGAACTCGATTTCTCCGGCGCGCTGCGCGAGCGGGTCGCGCTGCTCAAGGGGCTCAAGGCCGAGGCGCTGGAGCAGGTCTACCGCAATATTCCCCTGACCCCCGGCGCCCGCAATCTGGTCGCCATCCTCAAACGTCTCGGCTTCAAGACCGCCGTCATCTCCGGCGGCTTCCAGTTCTTCACCGACCGGCTCAAGGCCGATCTCGGCCTCGACTACGCCTATGCCAACGGTTTGGAAATCGTCGACGGCATCGTCACCGGTCAGGTCGCCGGGACCATCGTCGACGGTGCGCGTAAGGCGCAACTGCTTGAAGAAATCGCCGCCAAGGAAGGGATTACCCTCGACCAGACCATCGCCATCGGTGACGGCGCCAACGATCTGCCGATGCTTGGGCGAGCCGGGTTGGGGATCGCTTTCAATGCCAAGGCGCGGGTGCGGGAACAGGCCGACTTTCACATCAATCAGCAGAACCTCGATTCCATCCTTTACCTGCTCGGGCTTTCCGAGCGGGAGATGGCGGAGATCGCCGGGTGAAGCTCCCCGCTCCGCTCAGCGCAGGGCTTCTGCTGCGTCGCTACCAGCGCTTTCTCACCGACGTCGAACTGGCCGACGGCACCGTCGTCACCGCCCACACCCCCAACACCGGCAGCATGAAGCAGTGCGCCGTCCCCGGCCATCGGGTACTGATTTCCGCCGCCGACAACCCGGCGCGCAAGCTGCGCTACACCCTGGAATTGATCGAGGTCGAGGGATACTGGGTCGATACCCACACCCACCGCACCAACCGGGTGGTGGAAGAGGGCTTGCGTCAGGGCTGGATCGACGGACTCGCCGGGTTCGAAGTCCGGCCCGAATTCCGCTACCACGACAGCCGCATCGACTTTTTGCTGGAAAAGCCTGGGGAAAAGGTGCTGGTCGAGGTGAAAAACGTCACCCTCTGCTGCGATCCGCAAGTCGCCTGCTTTCCCGACGCCGTGACCACGCGCGGCCAAAAGCATCTGCGGGAACTGTTACGGGCCCGGCAGGAGGGCTATCGGGCGGTGATTTTCTTTCTCGTCCAGCGCGGCGAAGCGACCGCCTTCACCCCCGCCGACGCCATCGATCCCGAATACGGCCGTCTGCTCCGCGAAGTTACCGTCGCCGGGGTCGAAGCCCTGGCCTACAAAAGCATCGTGACCCCCGAAGAAAACCAGGTCGGGGCGCGGATACCGATACTTCTTTAAGGAGGATAAGGGATCAAGGCTGCAGGTTATCCCTTTGGTCTTTGTCCTTTCTCCTGAACTTCTATGAAATCCGTCGGTCTGATCACCGAATACAACCCCTTCCACAACGGCCATCTGCACCACTTGCGCGAAAGCCTGCGGGTCACGGAGGCCGAGGTAGCGGTGACGGTGATGAGCGGGCATTTTTTGCAGCGGGGCGAACCGGCGCTGGTGGATAAGTGGGTGCGGGCGGAAATGGCTCTGCGCGCCGGGGTCGATGTGGTGGTGGAGCTGCCTTTCCCCTGGGCCTGCAACAGCGCGCCGCAGTTCGCCCTGGGGGCGGTGCGGGCGCTGGAAGCCCTGGGGGTCGATGCCCTCTGTTTCGGCAGCGAATCGGGGGAGCTGGCGGCACTGCAACGTTGCGCCGAACTGTTGATCACCGAGGAAGCCCGGATCGCCGAGCGGACCGCCTTCCTGCTGCGCCGGGGGATCAACTACCCCACGGCTCGGGCCTGTTGCCTGGCGGAGCTGGGCGTGGGCGACGCCGAGCTGCTCGCGGCTCCCAACAACATCCTCGGCATCGAGTATCTCAGGGCCCTGCGCCGGACCGGCGCCGCCATCGTTCCCCATACCGTCCCCCGCATTGGCGCCGGTTTTCACGAAGAGCGCGCCGTTGGCGACATCGCCAGCGCCACCGGCATTCGGCACCGGCTGGGGCGGGGGGAAGAGGTGGCGGACTTCATCCCGCTCCCGGCCCGTGCGCCTTTCGCTACAGCGCTGGCGGCGGGGCATGTTCTCGATGAAGAGCATCTTTATCGCTTGCTGCTGGCCCGTCTTCTGCGGGGGACCGATTCGCTGAGTATGCTCTATCAGGTGGAAGAGGGGATCGCGGAGCGTCTGTGCTCGGCCGCTTTGCACAGTGAAGACTATGCCGGGCTGGTCGCCGCCGTCAAATCCCGCCATCTGACCCGCACCCGCGTGCAGCGCCTGCTCGCTTATGTGCTGAACGAGGTGGCGGCCGATGAGATGAAGGCCTTTTTGGATTCCGGCCCCCTTTACCTGCACCTGATCGGCGCCACGGAAAAGGGGCGGGCCTGGCTCGCCGCTAAGCGCAAGGCGCGCACCCTGCCGCTGGTCGGCAACTATTCCCGAATCGCCGCCCTGCTCAAAAAACGCTACGGCAAGCCCAGCCGCACATTCTCCCTGGCTGCGGGGATGTTGCGCCTGGAGACGCGGGCCACGGCCAATTACACCCTGCTGATGCAGCGGTGGCGCGGCGGAGCGCGCGCCCGGGATTATTTCATCGACGTTCTCTCCTGACGAGGGCGCGAAAACGTCCCGTCGTTTTTGTCTCCTGGATGAATAAATCGTTCTCTATTGGTAATTTACGTGAGTTCTTGG
>DIVU01000140.1:0-8711 GCA_002423365.1 Desulfuromonadaceae bacterium UBA6124
TACCCACTCAATGTTGAAGAGAACCAAAAGGAAACGGTCCGGGAAATCAATGGATCCCGATTTCCCGGACCGCTTCCCGAAAACAACTAGGCGAAAACAGGCAGTCACCAATTGTTCTCCAGTGACATTGGCCATTCCCCGGCCGATATCCGATATGCCTTTCCTTTCCCTGCCTTGCCTTAACCCGGTCCGACACTGCTTTTCTGTTTTCTTTTCTTAAGGAATTCGGAAATGCTCGGCCAGAAGAAGATGATGGCGGCCGCGATCATGATCGGAAGCGCGATCGGCGGCTTGATCAGGACGAGCGCGCTGCCTCCCGAAATGAGGAGCGCCTGCCGCAGCGCCGATTCCGCCATGTCGCCCAGGACGAGGGCCAGGACCATGGGAGCGAGCGGGTAATCGAGTTTCTTGAACAGGTATCCGAGAACGCCGAAGATGATCATGTAGTAGATGTCGATCAGCCGGTTGTTCACCGCGTAGGCGCCGATCGCGCAAACGTACACGATGATGGGCATGATGATCGCGAACCGGACCTTGAGGATCGCGGCGAAGAACGGGGCAAACGCCATGACGATCAACAGGCCCAGGGTGTTTCCGATCCAGCAGCTGCCGATGAAGCCCCAGACGAAATCGGCATTTTCCTTGAAGAGCATCGGCCCCGGCACAAGACCGAAGATCATGAGACCGCCCATGATGACGGCCATGGTCGGGGAGCCGGGGATTCCCAAGGTGATCATGGGGAGAGCCGCCGAGGTGCCGGCCCCATGTGCGGCCGCTTCGGGGGCGACGATGCCCTGAGGAGCGCCCTTACCAAATGAATCCTTATCCTTTGCACCCTGCTTTGCGAAACCGTACGCCATGAAGGAAGCGGGGGTCGCGCCGCCGGGCTTGAGTCCCATCCAGCACCCGACGAGGCATCCGAGGAGCAGCGACCTCCAGTTTACGAACACTTCGATGATTCCGTCCTTGACGTCCTTCAACGTGATCCTTCCGGCCTTGCCTTCGATCTTGAGACCTTCCTCGACCGTGAGGAAGATCTCCCCGAGGCCGAACAAGCCGATGACCGCCACGATGAAGTTGAACCCGCCCATCAGGTCGATCGACCCGTAGGTCAGGCGCAGCGCCCCGGTGACGGTGTCCATGCCAACGCAGGACAGGAGGAATCCGACGAAGATGGAAACGCAGGTCTTGACCGCGTCCTTGCCGCCCAGCCCGACGAAGGCGCTGAACGTGAGCATCATGACGGAAAAGATTTCCGCGGGACCGAACCGCAAGGCGAACTCCGAGATGATCGGGGCGAAGAAGCTGAGCATGATGACGCCGAGCACCGCTCCGAAGAAGTGCGACACGAAGGACAGCACAAGAGCTCTACCGGGCTCCCCCTTATGTGCCATCGGGTATCCGTCGAATGTGGCCGCAACGGACCATGGCTCCCCGGGGATGTTGAAAAGGATGGACGTGATGCTTCCACCGTACAGAGATCCCCAGTAAATGCTCGCCAGAAGGATAATGCCCGAGATGGGATCCATCGCGACCGTCAGCGGTATGAGAATGGCCACTCCATTCGCACCGCCCAGCCCGGGGAGAACGCCGACGATGACGCCGAGAGACAGCCCGATCATTGCGACCAGGAAGTTGTACGGCTGGGCCGCGACGCCGATGCCCATCCATAGGTTATGCATGTTCTCTGCCACGTGATCTCCCTCCAATATCAAAATGGAAGCATTACCCCAGCAGTGGAGCGATTACCTCTCCGAGCATCCCTTGCGGCAGCGGGATCAGGAACAACCTGTCGAAAATGACATACAAGGCAACCGGGAACAGAATTCCCACGAGGAAGCACTTATACAATTCGATCTTTCCGACGACCTTCATATAAAAAATGATGTAAACCATTGCCGCAACGTGAAGACCGAGAATCGGGATGATCATTACCATGACGGTGGACGGGATCAGGACCCAGAGGATCGGCGTCAGGCCGCCCTCCGGAATCAACGGCTTTCCGGCCCCTTCCGCCTTCAGTTTCTTGATCCCTTTGTAGAAGACGATCGCTGATCCGATCAAGACGCCCAGCGACAGGTAAAACGGCAGGTAGCCGGCGCCGGGACCCGTCGTCGGATCGTAGCTGAAGCCCAGACGGACGGCATCATAGATACAGATGAGCCCGATTACGAACAAAAACACAGCCACCCAGACATTGGCCTTGCGCATCTTCCCTCCCCTATCTGAACCGATATTAGAGGCTGCACAAATGGGGGAAGCAGGGGAGGAAACCCTGCTTCCCCCTTGATCGAAAGTTAAGCAACCACCTTTACTTCAGCAGTTTCCCGGAAGCCATAAGCGCCTTGGTGTCGGCTTCCTTGGTCTCGAGCCACTTCACGTATTCCGCACCGGTGATGAACGCCGGCTTCAGGCCCATGTCTTCGCAGTACTTCTTCCACTCGGGGGTCTCGGTGACCTTCTTCATGGTGTTCACGTAGAAGTCGATCTCTTCCTGCTTGACGCCCGGAGCCATGAAGATACCGCGAAGCATAAGGTAGGCGATGTCCTTGCCGGTGGCCTCTTTCATCGTCGGGATGTCTTTCCAGCCTGGGAAAGGCATCCTTTCATGGTCGAGCAGCGCCAACGGCTTCAGCCTGCCGGCCTTCCAGTGGCTGACCGCTTCCGCCGGGTTGTTGACCGTGGAATCGATGTGCTTGCCGACGAGCTCGACCGCAACCGCGCCGCCGCCCTTGAACGGAACGTAGTTGAACTTCACGCCGAACTGCTGCTCGAGGAGGACCGTGATGATCTGGTCTTCCTGCTTCGCGCCGGTGCCGCCCATGACGAATTTTCCGGGGGTCTTCTTGACTTCGTTAAAATAGTCCGTGGGAGTCTTGTACGGGGTCTCGGCATTCACCCAGAGGACGAAATAGTCGAGCGCCATCCGCGCGACCGGGGTCATGTCCCTCCAGTTGAAGGGGACGCCCGTCGCCAGTGGCGTGGTGAACAGGTTGTCGAGGGTGATGATGATGACGTGCGGGTTGCCCTTCTGGCCCTTCACGTACATGAAGCCTTCCGCCCCCGCTCCGGCGGACTTGTTGATGACTACGAAGGGCTTGGGGGACAGCTTATGCTTGGAGATGATCGGAGCGATGAAGCGAGCCATGACGTCTGCGCCGCCGCCCGCGCCAGCCGGGATGATGAACTCGACGGGCATCTTCGGCTCCCAGGCTTTTGCAGTGCCGATTGAGGCGATGACCAGTGCCAAAGAACATGCGACAACCATCAAAATCTTCAGCCCTGAAAACCTTTGACTCATGGAAAACCCCCCATGTGAAAGTTTTTTATTTCCGACCTCAACAGTCACATACAACAGCCTCCTCCCTTCTTTTGAGTCATCCCCGAGGCTTGATCGAACAGGTCAGCTGTTCGTCTATCCTACTGACCGGGGCCTCATCAAGGCAGACCCCAGGCGCAGTGTCCCGGGAGCGTCGCCAGGGGGGATAGCCTGGGGGCGCAGCCGGGACCGGTTTTCTCTCCTGCAAGGATAGACGATTTTCCCAACTTTGCATTCAAATTTTTCGACCTGAAAGTGAAGCGAGGGACACAGGTTTCCCTGTGTCCCTCGTCCGGAACGACGTACTACGCCTCTCTCGGACCAAGAACAGGAACTTCGATCGGCTTGCCAGGGGCCTTCACCTTCGCCGTGATGAACGCCTGCATCTTGGCGATGTGCTCCTCGTTCAGGTGGTTGAACCGCTCCTGACCCTTCATGTACTCCTTGACCGGCTTGTACGTCTTGGGGATGTGCTGATAGGTGTACTCGCCGTTCTCCCATTCGTAGTTCGTCCAGAAGCCGGTCTCGACCGCCATCTTGGCGACGCGAATGGTGTCTTTGCAGTCATACAGCCAGCCCTTCGGGCACGGGCAGTGGATGTGCACGAACGCCGGGCCCTTGTAGTTGAGGCCCTTGCGGCACTTGTTGATCAGGTCGACCGGGTAGCCGATCGAAGCCGTCGCGACATAGTGCAGCGCGGGGTGGCCGCCGATGAACAGCTGCGGCGCGTCTTTCGGGAACAGCTTCTTGCCTTCGGGAACCATCTTCCCAGGAGGCGTGAAGGTGGTCTTGCCGCCGTACGGGGTCATCGGGGAGGTCTGGATGCCCGTGTTGGCGTAGGACTCGTTGTCGTACATGACGAAGAGGACGTCGTGACCGCGATACATCATGGCGGAAGCCGCCTGAAGCCCGATGTCGATCGCGCCGCCGTCGCCGGCCATGACAACGATGTTAGGCAGTTTGCCCTTGTACTTCCCCTTGCGGATCAGGACGTTGTAAGCAGATTCGACACCGGAGGCAACGCCGCCGCCGTTCGTGATCTGGCAGTGCGTCCAGGCGTAGGAGAACGGGGTGCACATGTAGGAGCAGTTCGCAACGTACATGCAGCCCGTCGGGCCCAGGAAGATCGAATCCGCACCGGCAGCCTTGGAGACCAGCTTGTAGCAGAGGGCCGGGCCGCAGCCTGCGCAGGTACGGTGACCAGGAACATAGTACTCTTTCTGATCGACGCCCCGGAGGTTCTTAAGGAGCTCGAGTTCTTGAGTCGGAACTTGTGCCATGTTATGTGTCTCCTTTTATTCTTATCAGCAGTGTAATTACTAGATACCGTTGTCGAAGCCGACCCAGTACACGTACTGATCGACCTTACCCTGCTTGGCGTTCTTCTCGAGGATCTTCGCCATGTTGTAGAACTCCTCGAGGGAGATGACTTCGCCGCCCAGGCCGGCCATGAACGAGCACACGGCGGGCTGCTTCGGCGAATCATACAGGGAGGCGCGGACTTCGTGCTGGAGCTCTCCACCCTTCATGGCGCCGCCGTAGCAAGTCTGCGACTCGATGACGCCGACGGCCTTGAACTTGGAGAGGACTTCGCAAACCTGAGCGGTCGGCCAGGGGCGGACGAAGCGGAGCTTCACCATACCGACCTTGGCTCCCTTTTTCCGGAGATGGTCAACGGCGAACCGGGCGGTGCGGCAGTGGGCTCCCATGAGGAAGAACACGAACTCGGCGCCGTCCGTCTTGTACTCTTCGAGCCACGCGGAGTAGTTGCGGCCGATGGCCTTGTTGTAATCGGCAATGGCCTGCTCGACGACTTTCGGGGTGTTCAGGAACGCCTGCGCTCTCTGCAGGTCGATGGCCGGGCCCTGGTCCGGGAAGATCTGGGGACCGTGGTTGGTCGGGTTCTGGGGATTCAGGGCGTGCGGGCAGTTGTACGGCGGCAGGTATTCATCAACCTGCGCCTGGTCCGGAATGCTGACCTTGTTGGGGATGTGGGACACGAAATAGCCGTCCTGCACCTGCCACTGCGGCAGCATGACCTTGGGGTCTTCACCGATCTTGTAGTAGATGATGCAGTTGTCCATGCTCTCTTCCGGCGTCTCGGCCCAGCCCAGGATCCATCCCTGGTTGTTGACGGACATGACGTCGGTGTGCTCGGAACCGAAGTCGCCGGGGGGGTCATACGCGCGGTCCGCGATCGCCATCTGGCACGGATAACGGCCACCGGAGATCGGGGAATACACTTCCATACCATAGGCAACACCGACGCCCGAGGAGCCGGTGTACGCACGGGCGCCAGCTGCGGACGCGCCCTGGGTGACCGAAACCTGGCCATGCTCGCCTTCGCCGTGCACGAACTCGGCGTCCAGCTCGCCTGCCGCCACCATTCTGGACAGCTCCATCATGATACCGGTGTACGGACGGATCGGGTACGAGGTGATGACTTCAACTCTCGCCAACTTGGCGCCGTTTGCAGTGGCGGCGCAACCAGCCATGTAAGCTTCTTTCGGCATGTGAATTCTCCTCCTCGGAATCTAGTAAGGCTTATCAAGACGGGCGACGCCGCCTTTGAAGTTCAGTTCGTTCTCGAGCCGAAGCGCATCCGCCGGGCACTCTTCCACGCAGATCCGGCAGCCTTTGCAATAGATCGCGTCCCACACCATCTTCTCGGACTTCGGATCCAGGTGCCAGCAGCCGTCCGGGCAGAAGATGAAGCAGTTGAGGCAGGTGGTGCACTTTTCGTGATCGATGACCGGGCGCTCGATCCGCCAGTTGCCGGTCTTCATCATCGGCTGCTCGCCAACGGGAGAGGGAACCACTGCACCGTCAGCGATTTCGAGGTGCTTGGGAATCCGGAACTTCTCAGCGTACAGAGGACTCATGTTTTTCTCCTTCCAGCCCTTATAAAGTTTTCACTACGGCGGTCTTGGCGCCTTCCTTCACACCCGCCTTGTTCGCCGCGGAGGCGACGAGGTTGTCCAGCGTGAACTTGTCGCAAACCTTGCTCGCAGCGCCGGCCAACGGAGCGGCCAGACCGACTGCGACCGAAACGGCTTCCACGCCGCCTTCAGAACCCATGAAGTCGACGCTCTCGAGGCCGGTGCCGCCCGCGATGCCGGTGGCGTCCACGAGAGTCAGGGAGGACAGAAGGTCCTTGTTCGGGATCAGGGAAAGGATCTCGTCCGCCGACCGCTTGGTGTTGACGACAAGCGCGCCGCCCTTGGGCATCCCGCGAAGGATGTCGATGCCCTTGATGATGGTGTCGTCCATGACGAGGACGAGCTGCGGATGGTCGTTTTCATAGAGGTACCGCATTTCGATCTCTTCGTCGCTGATGCGGTCGTACTTGCGAAGCGGAACCTGCACGCGGTCCGGAAGGTCCGCGTAGTTATCCCAAGCCTGAACGAACTTGCCGCCCTTCGCCGCGCCGTTGGCGAGAACGAGGGACAGATGTCTTCCTTCCATATCCTGGGTCACGCCACGGCACCAAATCGTAATTTCAAATACGTCTGCCATTGTGTCCTTCCTCCTTCGTTTGTCTACGGCTACAGATAGTTACCCATTGCGAAGCTACTTCTTGTTTCACCTCCTTTCCTGTCGTCTATGTGAGACTTCGCCTGCTGCTTACTGCGTCCTGCTCTTTCTTCCCATCATTTCGAAAAGGCTTTTCTCTATATCGATCAAGTGCTCGCGCATGACCTGCGCCGCGGCTTCCGGATCGCGGGCCTTTATGGCCTCGAGCAGCTCCCGGTGGCGTTGGACGGATTTTTCAGGCCTGCCCTCGACCTGGAGAAAGTTGTCGCGGCTCTCCAGGNNTCATGTTGTTGTCGACAATGTGGAGGAGAAAACGGTTCCGAGCCGCGCCGGCCAGCAGGTAATGGAAATTCCTGTCGATCTCCGTGCCCAACCCTCCCTTGGCGATCTCCCGCTCCTGGAGGGACAGGGTTTTCTCCAACATCTTGATTTCATCTTCGGTGGCGCGTTCCGCGGCGAGGCAGGCCAGCTGCGGCTCGATCAGCCGGCGCATCTCGAAAAGCTCCCTTTGGCCGTCCTTCTCGGAACAGATGACGGAGGCCAGCGGGTTGACCAACGATTCCACGGGATGTTTCGCGATGTACGTGCCGTTGCCTTGACGGCTTTCAAGAAGGCCCTGGCTCTCCAGAGAACGAATGGCCTCGCGGACGGAAGACCGGCTGACCCGAAACACTTCAGCCAGCTCCCGCTCGACGGGAAGCTGATCTCCGGACTTGAACCGGCCCTTGTCGATCATATCTTTGATCTTTGCAACGATTTCCTCATACACTCTCGTTTTCTTGACCGGCTTGAACAGCTTTAACTTCTTCTTCACTCGAGCTCCTCGCCTGATGAGGGCCCTAGCGCTTCATTGCGCGGGACTTGATCATCGAAGCGGCCCCCGCCTGGTCGACCGCCTGCTCGAAATGCCCCGCGGCGATCGTCAGGCGGGAGAAATCGGGCTTCTCCTCCTTGCAGAGCGCCTCGTCCACGACCGCCATCACGGCCTTCTTGCACATGGTCTCGATGTCGGCTCCCGTCCACCCGTCGGTCTTGTCGGCCAGCGCGTTGATGTCGACCTCGGTGCGGAAGGGCAGGGTCTGCAGGAACATCTGCAGGATTTCCACCCGCTCTTCCTTCGAGGGAAGCGGGAACTCGATGATGGAATCGAAGCGGCCCGCCCGAAGCAGGGCCGGCTCCATCAGGTCGATCCGGTTGGTGGCGGCGAGGATCATGACCCCCAGGGAACTCTGCAGGCCGTCGAGCTCGCGGAACAGCTGGCTGACGATCCTCTGCGAGATCTGGCCGGAATCCTCCGCCGTGCGGGCCGGCGCCATGGTCTCGATCTCGTCGAAGAACAGGATGCACGGCGAGGCCTGCTTCGCCCGCTTGAACACTTCCCGCAGACCCTTTTCCGATTCCCCGACCCACTTCGACAACAGGGTGGGGGGGTCGACGGTGAACAGGGTCATCCCCATCTCTCCCGCGATGGCCTTCGCCATCAAGGTCTTCCCGGTCCCGGACGGGCCGGAGAAGATCATGCCGCGGGGGGGGGTCAGGCGGGAATTGGCGAAAAGGGACTGGCCCCGCAGGGGAAACCGCATCATGGACAGGAGGTTCTTCTTGATCTCGTGCAGCCCGCCGACGTCCTTGAAGAAGGTGTTCGGCCGCTCGCTCATGAACTCGCGCGTCGAAGTGGGCTCGACTTCCTTGTAGGCGTTCATGAAATCTTCGGCGGTCACCACGACCTTCTCCCCGCCTTCGACGGAGGGCTTGGCGTCCACCTCGAACTTGACCGACGGCATGATGCGGCGCAACGCCGCCATGCCGGCCTCGGTGCAGAGGGCCTGGATGTCGGCGCCGACGTACCCGTGGGTGA
>DIVU01000140.1:8751-9212 GCA_002423365.1 Desulfuromonadaceae bacterium UBA6124
CGCCGATCGTGATTTCGCGGTCGAAGCGCCCGGGGCGCCGCAAGGCGAAGTCGACGAGTTCCGGCATGTTGGTCGCGCCGATGATGACGATTTCCCCGCGGCCCACGAGGCCGTCCATCAACGCCAGGAGCTGCGCCACGACGCGCTTTTCCACGTCGCCCACGACGGTGGCCCGTTTCGGGGCGAGAGCGTCCATTTCGTCGAAGAAGATGATGGCGGGGGCGTTCTTCCGGGCTTCCTCGAAAACCGCCCGCAGCTTGGCCTCGCTCTCCCCGTAGAACTTGTGGATGAGCTCGGGGCCGTTCACGTGGAGGAAGTGGGCCCGGACCTCGTTGGAGATGGCGCGGGCGATGAGGGTCTTCCCGGTTCCCGGGGGACCCGAGAGAAGGACTCCCTTGGGGGGATCGATCCCAAGCTGGGCGAACAGCTCGGGGAACTTCAGCGGAAGCTCGATCATCTCC
>DIVU01000304.1 GCA_002423365.1 Desulfuromonadaceae bacterium UBA6124
GTCGGTGAGAAAGTGGCGTCCCGCGCTTTGGCTGATGGAAGGTTTGCCCATGGCGAAAATCCCGAATGATGAAGGGGGGAGGAGGGAGGGAAGCGCGAATTTCAGGCCGCGAGACTGATCTCCGCCACGACTTTTCCCCAGGGCGCGCTCAGCCGCCGGTCAGCGGTGCGCACCACCAACCCTGCCCGTTCCAGCACTTCGATGTCTTGATGCACGTTCTTGTAATCGCGCAACAGGGTTTTGGCCAGGGCGCGAACGCTGGAGGGGCCGGTCTGATGGAGTTTTTTGAGCAACTCCAGACGGCGCGGGGTGAGGGTTTNNTTTCGTTCGCGTCGCCGATACCGATGCCGATTTTCTTGTCGTTCATGGTTGTCCTTGCCTCAATCCAATGTCGCGAAGATAGCGTAAACGGTCTGGCGCGGCAAGGGCTTTCCCCTTGTTTCGCCATGCTCCGACCATGCTCCGGCTAGGCGAAAGCCGTACTCTGGTGTAGGATGACGGTGCAGTAGGGGGGGGGAAGGATCAGGAGCGAAATTTTCATGAAGGAGTGAATGCCCATGTTTCAGAAAGTTCCCCGCGCCGAACTGGAACGGCGCCTGGCGGCGCTTCGCGCCCGCCTCGACCACGATAGCCCCGAGTGGCGGCTGCTGGCGGTCTTCGGCAAGATCAATCAATTCTATCTGACCGGCACCATGCAGGATGCCGTCCTCCTCGTCCCCCGCGGCGGCGCCGCCGTCTACTGGGTGCGGCGCAGCCTGGAGCGCGCCCTGAACGAATCGGAATTCGGCGATATCCGGCCGATGACCAGCTTTCGCGACGCGGCCGCCGCCATGGGAGCGCTTCCCGACACCGTCCATCTCGAAAGCGAGCGCGTGCCGCTGGCGGTTTACGAGCGCTTCAACAAGCACTTCGGCTTTGCCCGGACCGCTTCCGCCGATTTCTCCCTGGCGGCGACGCGGGCGGTGAAAAGCGCCTATGAGCTGGAACGCATGGAAGAGTCGGGCCGTATCCACCAGCGTATCCTCGAAGAGCGCGTCCCCGAGCTGCTGCGGGAAGGGATCAGCGAAGCCGAATTCGCCGGGGAGCTCTACGGGGCGATGATCCGCGAGGGTCATCACGGCCTGGCCCGCTTCGGCATGTACGAAACGGAAATCCTCCTCGGCCACATCTGTTTCGGCGAAAGCTCGATCTATCCCACCTCTTTCGACGGCCCCGGCGGCAACTACGGCATGAGCCCGGCCGTGCCCCTGCTCGGCAGCCGCCGGCGCTGTCTGAATCCCGGTGATCTGGTCTTCGTCGACATCGGCTGCGGGGTCGACGGCTACCACACGGACAAAACCCTGACCTACGTCTATCGCGGGCAACTGCCCGAGGAGGCGGTGCGCATCCACCGGCGCTGCATCGAAATCGAATCCGCCGTCGCCGCGCTACTCAAGCCCGGCGCCGTCCCCTCGGAAATCTACGCGCAAATCACCGCCGCGCTGGAGCCGGAATTCATGGAGGGATTCATGGGTTTTGGCACGCGCCAGGCACGTTTTCTCGGCCACGGCATTGGCTTGCACATCGACGAATGGCCGGTGCTGGCCAAGGGCTTCGACGAGCCTTTGCAAGAAAACATGGTCCTGGCCGTCGAGCCGAAAAAGGGGATCGCCGGCATCGGCATGGTCGGAAGCGAAAACACCTTCGTCGTCACCCCCGCCGGTGGCCGCTGTCTGACCGGACTGCATCCCGGACTTTTGGCGGTCGGTTGAGGCAATAGGATGGATTCAGCAAAAAAGGGGGGCCGTTTCGGTTCCCCTTTTTTGCTGCCGGGACGACTTTTCTCCGAGGCCTGTTAATCTTGTTCAGGAACACCGGCTGGAAAGGAGCGGTTCATCATGGCGAATGCGAAACTCAATGATCCCTGGCAACGGTTGCTGTTCTTGATGGTTCTGATGCTGGCGGTGAATTTTGCCTACATGCTGCTCTTCGCTCCCCGGGAGGAACCGGTCGCCGACTTGTCTTACAGCCGCTTCAAGGCGGAACTCGCCCGCGACCGGGTGGCGAGCGTGCGGATGAGTGGGGAACGGGTGACGGGCAACTTCCGCGATGCCGTGGAGATTCCCGCTGAAGAAGGTATGGCTCCCGTCGGCTACCTGCGTTTCCAGACGGTGCTGCCGCCGGTTGACGATCCGGAGCTGCTGCCGTTGCTGGAAAAGAATCGGGTAGAAATCGAGGCGCAGGCGAGCGAAAAGCCGACCTTCTGGGCCTCGCTGCTGATCTCCCTGCTTCCCTGGGTGCTGATCATCGGCGTCTGGGTTTTTATCCTCAAGCGCATGCGCGAGTCGAACGGCCCGGGCGGCGGTCTCTTCGGCCAGTTCCGCCGCTCCGGGGCGAAACTCTACAGTCAGCAACTCTCCCGCGTCACCTTCAACGATGTCGCCGGACTCGCCGAGGCCAAGCAGGAGTTGGGGGAAATCATCGCCTACCTGCGCGATCCCCGGCATTTCAGCCGCCTTGGCGGCAAGGTGCCGCGCGGCATTCTGCTGGTCGGCCCGCCGGGAACCGGCAAAACGCTGCTGGCCCGAGCCGTGGCCGGCGAGGCCGAGGTACCGTTTTTCACCATTTCCGCCTCCCAGTTTATCGAGATGT
>DIVU01000195.1:0-4866 GCA_002423365.1 Desulfuromonadaceae bacterium UBA6124
ACCGCCGTCCGCCATTCGGCGAAGCTGTCGACATGCCGCGCGCCGCGATAATCGATCCCCCCCCAGTCGCAGTCGGCAAGGTATTCGGCGTCGGAGACCGCCGAGGACGAGGTGTCGCACAGCAGCATGACCCGCGCTTTACGGTTCCGGTCGCGATCGAGAAAGCGCAGGCATTCGGCGATGGCCTCGGCCGGCTTGCGCTCCAGGATGCCGGTCACGTTTTGCGCGCCGGGATAGCCGTACTCCTCGGTGCCGCCATTGACCCCGGCGAAAACGATGCGCAGGCGGGGATGATCGACATAGTGGCGGGCAACCAGTTCCTGGGCGGGATCGTCTACGGCGATGAGCACGTCGGGGGCTGCCGCGTCGATGGCGCGCCGCGCCGCCAGCCCGGCGCGACGCAGATAGTCCTTGTCCTTGGTCCCCTTGGTCTTCATGTAGTAGGTGTTGATCCGCACCCAACTCTGGACCTTGAGAACCCGGGCGAATCCGGCGTCGACCTCGCGGGTCCAGGCGTAATCCTTATCGTAGCTGTGCAGCACGAGAATCGTGGGACGCTGCCAGCCAACGTAGAAAACCACCCCGAAACAGGCGAAAAAGAAGGCCGCCATGGCCAGCCGGATGGACAGGCGCAGGCTCATAGAACCCCCAAATAATGCCAGAAGGGAAAGGAGGCGTAGATGGCAAGCAGCTTGGCCGGCCACAGCAGGGCATGGAAGAGGGTCAGACGCGGACTGTCCATGGGCATGGTCGCCTCGGTCATGGAAGCGAATTGCAGATAGTAGGAGGATTGAAAGGGCCAGATAAAACTTTCGCCCAGCAGCAGGATGACGAAACCGACCAGCCAGGGGTTGACGCCGACCGCCACCGCCGAGGGCATCAGAAAGGTGGCGAAGACCACGACCGTGGCGTTGATCGGCAGGGCCAGGCGCACCAAAAAGATGGCCACCGCCAAGAGCAGGATGAAGATGCTGAAGTCCTCGCGCATGTAGGCGGTCAGCCAGCTGAACTGGCTGGTAAACCAGGCGTCGGCGTCGACGTAGCGGATCGCCTCGACCAGACTGATGAGGGCGCCGAGATAGACAAGAAAACTCCAGTCGATACTCTTGCGGAATTCGCGGACATCGAGAAAGCCGAACATCAAGAGCACGTACATGATGGCGAAGGTGATCCAGGGAACCTCCACGCCGTGCAGGGAGACGGTCAGCACCGCCGCCAGCATCAGCAGCAGGCCAAGGAACGACGCCCACTCGCTGCTCTTCATCCGCCCGAGGATGCGCAGCTGGTCGGCGATCAGTTCGCGGGACATGGTCGGGCGGCTCGGGTTGCGGAAAATGAGCCAGGCCAGCAGCAGATAGAGCAGCGTCAGCACCACCCCGCAGACCGAGGCGGCGTAGAGCCAGTAAATCCACTGGAACTGGGCCTGATCCTGCAAGGGGAGGAAGCCGAAGATGACGAAATTGATCGACTTGGCGCTCATGAAGACCGAAGACAACAGACTGATGCCGGACAGGACGCTGACCGCCAGCCGTTGCTTCTCGTTGGCGCAGGAATCCTTGCCCAGGGTCCCCGCCAGATCGTTGAAGAAGGGGGCGACGATCGCCACCCGGCCGTTGGCGGTGGGGACGATGGGGGTGAGGATGACCCCGGCGATAAACAGGCTGAGATTGTACCAGATTTTGTTGGGCGGACCGAGGCGCAGCAGCCAGAGCAATACCCGGTAGCTGAAGCCGGAGGTGGTGGTGACCACGCTCAGGGCGAAGATGCTCAGAGCCATGAAGAAAGTATCGGAGGAGAAACCGGCGAGAGCCACCTCGGGCGGAGCCAGATTGAGCAGGACGATGCCGAGGACGGCGAAGAGCGCTGGGACGAAATCGGGGAGCAACCGGAAGACCCACATGACCACCGCCGAGGAGACCACCGCCAGCAGGTAGGCAGTCTGAAGACCGGCGATATCCGGAGCATCCCGCAGCAGGAAGAAGACGGCGAAGGGGACCGCCGTGGCAAGCAGCCAACCGCTCAGGACCCGCGCCCCGCCCTTGTCTTTAACGGCAGCGGTGACGGCCTTGGCCCGTTCCCGCACGCGCCCACCCTGACCGCGCTCGGACAAGGATTCAAGCAATGCCACAAGCACCGACCTGGTTTCCTCGGCGAGCTTGCGCAGCGAGGCGCCGGGGATGGCCAGTACCCGCGCCGGGCCGAGGGCGGTGGCGGTGGCCTGGTAGTCGGCCAGGCCAATGCCCGCCTCTTCGCCAAGAAAGCCGCCGTCAATGCGCGCCTTGCGCCCGCAACCGAGATCGAGCTCGAATTCCCCTTCCAGAATCAGAAAGGTCGCCTCAGCCGTGGCGCCGAAGGACTGCAAGACTTCGGCGGGGGCAAGACGCCGCTCGGTCACGTGCGGCAAGAGGCGGGCCAGTCCCTGCCGCGAACAGTCGCGAAAGAGGGGAATGGACAATAGGATTTCCGCTGCGTCCAGGGAACTCATGTATCCTCCCGAAAACCCGGGTTGAATCTTGCGCCGGGAAAAATCACATTTTCACGACCACCCTCTTTTCTTCAAGAAAAAAGTGGCTCCACCGCCATTACGCGAAGCTTCCGTCAAAACCCCGCGGATAGAGATCCGCGAATCCAAAAAACCGACACCCCCCAAGGGGATTTATCTGGGATAAGAGGCGCTTCAACGAGGGCTTTCGCCCCAGAACGAAACACCCGGGGGAGTTGGAATTACGAACAGTTACGCATAGCAAGTCCCGTGCCGTTCACAAACCTACTTAATTTGTCGTGCGCGAGGAGAGCAGAAGCCAGGAGAGAAAAAAGAAAAGCCGCTTCGGGGGAATGGCCCGCGAGCGGCTGTGGGGCAGAAAAATGCGTGTTTCGGACGGGACCGGGAACCTCGAACGCCCCTCAACGGAAAGAGTTCAGCCCATTCCCGCCTTCCACATATAGGACTTGCATTGAGCGTCGAGGACCTGGTCGGGGGTGAAGCCGAGGGCTTCGAGTTGCGGCCAGGCGCCTTTGAAATCCATCTGCTCCATGGCTTCGACGCAGAGCAGCATCTTCCCCAACATTCCGCTGCGCTGGAGCAGGGCCTCGGCGACTTCGTCGGAGAGGTTCAGATCTTTGACCACGGTCTTCATGGAGACGGCATAGATCCACTCCAGCAGGGAGAGAATGCCGGCCATGAAGGCCTGATCGGCGATCTCGGGAATTTTTCGGGTCTGGGGATGAATCCGTGCCAACTGCTCCATCATCCCGCCGCGCACCGCCGCCATATCGACCATGGGGTTCTCCAACCCGCGCTCATCGGCGGAAGCGAAGAGCGCCAGCTGAATCCAGCGCTTGAGCTGCCGCCGACCGATCAGGCTCATGGCGTGACGCACGCTGGTGATCTTCTTGCGCGTCCCCATGCCGACCGAGTTGACCAGCAGCAACAGGGAATAGGTCATACCGGGGCAATGTTTGAGGCAGTCTTCCAGCTCTTCGATCTCGGCGTCTTCCATAAGCAAATTGAGCATTTTCAGGAGAGCGGTCGCCGAGCCGTCAATCCGCTGTTTTTCCATAACCGAGGGTTTGGCGAAATAATAGCCCTGGAAGAAGTCGAAGCCCAGGTCGAAACATTGCTTGTACTCATCGCGGGTTTCAACCTTTTCGGCGAGCAGTTTGAAGGGATAGGCGCGCAGATGGCGGACCATCGGCGCCAGTTGGGCGACGGGGGTCAGGAAGAGATCGACCTTGACCAGATCGATCAGAGGGTAAAGGGGAGCGAAACGAGCATCAAACTGATGATCGTCAAGAATCAGGTAAAAGCCTTTTTCCTTGAGATCCCGACAGCGTGCGATCAGTTCCGGGGTGACGAGCAAATCTTCCAGCAACTCGATACCGACCGCGTCGCGCGGGAGCAATTCGAGGGATTCGCTCATCAGCAGGTCTTGCTCGACATTGATGAACCCGCGCTGCCCGCCGAGGATTTCCTGAACCCCGAAACCGGTCAGGGTATTGAGAAT
Source organism: Desulfuromonadaceae bacterium UBA6124 (assembly GCA_002423365.1). Lineage (GTDB taxonomy): Bacteria > Desulfobacterota > Desulfuromonadia > Desulfuromonadales > Trichloromonadaceae > Trichloromonas. The sequence continues at coordinate 4,005 of DIVU01000195.1, forward strand.
CACCCGCGCCGTGGCCCGGGAATGGTCGGAAACCTGGGCGGTCAGCGTCCCCGGCGAACGAAACAAGAGCTCGTAGGCGCAGACCTGCTCGCGGCGATCGAGAATCGGTTGCCGGCCGATCAGACACTTGTCGAAATCATCCATCACACCCTCCCCTCCGCCGGCGGCGGAGATTTATCAAATAGATGATAAACTTAGCTAACAATAGCAGAGTTCACCCACTCAAGGCAACGACCGGAACGCCGGGAGCAGATCCTGAAATGAAGAAGCGGGACCGTCCAACTCCGGACAGGCCCGCCAATTCATCGAAAATATTTGGTTTTAAATCAGGCCTTGCCGGCGCTGCCGAGGACGGCCTGGTTCTTGTGCTTGATCAGGGCGATCAGTTCCTTGCGGGCGGCGCCGAGGTATTTGCGGGGGTCGAACTCGCCGGGATTCTTGGCCAGAAATTCGCGCACCTTGGCGGTGACGGCCAGGCGGCCGTCCGAGTCGATGTTGATCTTGCACACAGCGCTGGCGGCGGCCTTGCGCAGCTGCTCCTCGGGAACACCGACGGCGCCGTCCATCTGGCCGCCATACTGGTTGATCAGCTGGACATATTCCTGCACCACGCTCGATGCGCCGTGCAGAACGATGGGGAAACCGGGGATGCGTCGCTCGACCTCTTCAAGGATGTCGAAGCGCAGGGGGGGCACTTCCTCCCCTTCCTTGAGCTTGAACTTGTAGGCGCCGTGGCTGGTGCCGATGGATATGGCAAGGGAATCGACCCCGGTCTTCTTGACGAAATCCTCGACTTCCTCGGGCTTGGTGTAGGTCGAATGATCGGCCTGAACTTCGTCCTCGATGCCGGCCAGCACCCCCA
>DIVU01000195.1:4933-12004 GCA_002423365.1 Desulfuromonadaceae bacterium UBA6124
TCGAAGGAGTCGCCGTGGTCGAGATGCAGGCAGATGGGGATGTTCGAGCCCAGCTCGCGGGCCATTTGTACCGCGCCCAGGGCCATGTAGCGCAGCATCGTCTGGTTGGCGTAATCGCGGGCGCCTTTGCTGACCTGCACGATGACCGGCGAGGAAGTTTCCGCGCAGGCCAGGACAATCGCCTGCAACTGCTCAAGGTTATTGAAGTTGTATGCCGGGATGGCGTAGCCGCCGGTGACCGCCTGCTGAAAGAGTTCCCGGGTGTTGACCAAGCCAAGCTCACTGAAATGCACCGTATTGCCCATGACTATCGACCTCCTCGCGCCGTCGCGACCAGTAAGAATTTGAAGGAAACACGCCGGTGGCCGTCCTTATCGGGACGGCCACCGCAAAAGGCCAAACAGTGTTATTAATACCAGCCAACCCCGGACAAGTCCAGCCGAAATTGCCTTGACAAAGGCCCCATGGTCGGATTAATCCGTAGAGACAAAGGACGCGCCAGAAAAATTGTGCATCGCTGTTTTTGCGGAGCCCCGACCGGATTCCGCCCCCATATTTCCCCAGAAGGGAGTTCCCATGCCGATCGACAAACAGGAAGCCTATTTCAAGGACTGGAAAAGCCGCGAGGAAATCGCCGAAGCGATGGTCCCCCTGGTCGGCCGCCTCTACCGTAACCACGGCGTGATCACGACGGTTTACGGCCGCTCGCTGGTACACGGCTCGACCATCGACATTCTCAAGGCGCATCGCTTCGCCCGGCAGATTCTCGAAACCGAGCTCTGGGTGCGAGACACCGCGCCGCTGCTCGAAGCAATGACCCGGCTCGACCTGGCTCCGGCGCGCATCGACATCGGCAAGCTGACCGTGCGTTACCAGGCCCAGGCGGCGGGGACGTCCGTCGACGATTTCGTACGCCGGGAACTGGCCGCGGTCAACACCGGCAAGAAAGCCCTGCTCAGCGAACCACGGGATGTGGTCCTTTACGGTTTCGGCCGCATCGGCCGCCTCTTGGCGCGGATTCTCATCGAACAGACCGGCGGCGGCGACAAGCTGCGCCTGCGCGCCGCCGTGGTGCGCAAGGGCGGGCCGGATGATCTCGTCAAGCGCGCCAGCCTGCTGCGCCGCGATTCGGTGCACGGATACTTCAACGGCACCATCCGCATCGACGAGGCAGAAAACGCGATCATCGCCAACGGCAACATGATCCGCATTATCTACGCCGACGCCCCGGAGAGTATCGACTATACCCAGTACGGCATCCGTAACGCCCTATTGGTGGATAACACCGGCAAGTGGCGGGACCGCGCCGGCCTGAGCCGACATCTGCAAGCCCAGGGGATCGACAAGGTCATTCTCACCGCTCCCGGCAAGGGAGATCTGCCCAATGTCGTCTTCGGCATCAACAACGAACTGCTCACCGCCGAGGAACGGATCTACACGGCGGCCAGCTGCACCACCAACGCTATCGTCCCGGCTCTCAAGGCGGTGCACGATCAGTATGGCATCGTCCACGGCCATGTGGAAACCTGCCACTCCTACACCAACGACCAGAACCTGATCGACAACTACCACGAGAGTTCCCGGCGGGGGCGCAGCGCCCCGCTCAACATGGTTATCACCGAAACGGGCGCCGCTAAGGCGGTGGCCAAGGCCCTGCCCGAACTGGCCGGAAAACTGACCGGGAACGCCATCCGCGTACCGACTCCGAACGTGTCGCTGGCGATCCTCAACCTGACCCTGGGAAAAGCGACTACCGTCGCCGAACTGAACAAATATCTGCGGGATGTCTCCCTCGATTCCCCCTTGCAGAATCAAATCGACTACACCAACTCACCGGAAGTCGTCTCCAGCGATTTCGTCGGCAGCCGTTATGCCGGGGTGGTCGATTCACTGGCGACCATCGTCGAGGGCAATCGGGTGGTCCTTTACGTCTGGTACGATAACGAATTCGGCTACAGTTGCCAGGTGGTGCGCCTGCTCGACAAGGTCGCCGGACTGGAACTGCCGACACTGCCCAACTGAGACGCCTCGCCCCTACAAAAAACGGCCGGTCCCTTGCGGGATCGGCCGTTTTTTCGTTACCGTCTATGGCGACGAGGCTAGTCGCGCTTCATCAGGCGCATTTTCTTGCGCAGACGACGCTGGGCCTCCTTCTCCTTGCGCTTGCGCTTGACGCTGGGTTTTTCGTAAAACTTGCGCTGCTTCATTTCACGAAAGAGTCCCTCTTGCTGCAACTTGCGCTTGAGCACCCGGATGGCCTTTTCGACGTTGTTGTCGACGACCTGGATTTCCACTGACAATCACCTCGCTTTCCGAACCGTATCGTCCGATCCTCACGAATCGAGACAAGGCGAAAATTTAACCCAATTTTTTATTGAAAGCAACAAAATAATCCCGCTCCGCGTCAGCTCCCGGAACCCCACAGGGTGATGGGAATGCCGCCGTTACGCAGCCGGGCGAGGCGTTTCAGCGGCAGTTCGACGGCCGCCGCCAGAGTATCGTCCGGACAAAGAAAAGCGAGGCGCCAGTCGGGGAAACGCTCACGACAAACTCGACCGAGGGTGCGATAGAGCGGGCGCAAATCCTCTTCGGCCCCGACCCGCTTGCCATAGGGGGGATTACAGAGGAGCAACCCCGAATCAGCGGGGGCCATGGCATCGGCCAGCTCTTCCTGACGCAGTTCGAGCAGCTCCGCGACCCCGGCGCGGGCAGCGTTGCGCCGTGCCGCCTCAAAACTGGCCGCGTCCCGCTCGCCGCCACGGAGAATCGGGGTCGCCGGCAGCTCTGCCCGTCGCGCTTCGACGGTCAAGACCTCCCAGAGTCCCGGCCGGAAGCCGGGCCAATCCATGAAGGCAAAGCGCCTTTCCAGTCCCGGTGCCCGCCGCCGAGCGAGCCAGGCCCCTTCAACCAGAAAGGTTCCCGAGCCGCACAGGGGATCGACTAGCGGCGTCGTGCCGTCCCAGCCCAGCAGCAGCAGAATACCGGCGGCGAGATTCTCCCGCAGCGGCGCCTGGGCGGTCTCGCCGCGATAGCCCCGGCGGTGCAGCAGTTCCCCGGACGAATCGATGGAGAGCTGGCAGATATCCTCCTCGAAGCGAGCCAAAATCAGCTGTTCCGCTCCGCCACGCGGCCCCGCTTCCCGGCCGAGGGCGCGGTCGGCGGCTTCGCCGAGGGCGGCGGCGATGCGCTCGCTGTGATTGAGCCGCGAATGGTGGCAGGTGACCCGCGTCTGCAAACCGGCATCGGGACGGAGAAAACGCCCCCAGGGGAGACGCGAGGCCTTGCGATAGAGGTCGGGAAAATCCCGCGCCTTGAAGCTGGCCAGGCGCACCAGCACCCGGCTGGCGACGCGGGAATGGAGGTTGGCCAGATAGATTTCCCGCAGGCCGCCGGAAAACTCCACCCCCCCCGCCACCGCTCGGGCGTCGCTGAGGCCGAGGGCGAGCAGTTCGGCGGCGCAGACTTCTTCCAGCCCCGGCGGGGTGACGGCAAAAAGCTCTTCTTTCGTATTTTTCAAAAGGATCTCCCGGAACAGCCGTTTTCAGCCATCCCCCGGATTGTGGGTTAAGAAACGCGGGATAATCTGCTACCATGGGCCGACGGTTCAAGACCAAGGCCGTCAGATCCTATCCCAACCGAAGAGGAAATCGCCACCATGAATTTCAATTCCAATTCCATCGATATCGATTGGAGCTACCTGCTCGACCGTGTGGAACACCTGATGGACCTCGGCGAAGAATTTCTGACCCGCAAGCTGGCGGAATACCAGTTCGACCCGGCCCTGCTCGAAACCATCATCGCCTGGCGCTGGCAACAGGAGAACCAGAGCGGCTACCTGCATCCCATCGTCCACCCCGATCTCCCCGACCATGCCGACCTGCTCGGCATCGACCCGGTCTTGATCCGGTTGCGCCAGAATACCCGCCAGTTCGTCCACGGCCTGCCGGCCAACAACGTGCTCCTCTGGGGCGCCCGGGGCACCGGCAAATCCTCGGCGGTCAAGGGGTTGCTCGGCGAATTCGCCGGCGCCGGCCTGCGCCTGGTCGAGGTGCGCAAGGAAGACCTCTTTCAACTGTCGGCCATCACCGAACTGCTGCGCCCCCACCCTTACCGCTTCATGCTCTTCTGCGACGATCTTTCCTTCGACGAATCGGAAGTGGACTACCGCGAACTCAAGGCCCTGCTCGAAGGGGGAATCGAGGCGCGGCCGGAGAATCTGCTGATTTACGCCACCAGCAACCGCCGCCACCTGATGCCGGAACGCCTGCATGACAATACCGGCGGCGAAGAAATCCATCCCGAGGAAGCGATCGCCGAGAAGATTTCCCTTTCCGACCGCTTCGGGATCACTCTCGGTTTCTATCCGACCACCCAGGACAGCTACCTGGAGATCGTCCGCCATCTGGCCCGTGGACGGAAGTTGCCCATCAGTGAAGCCGAACTTGCCGCCGAGTCGCTGGAATGGGCCATGCTGCGCGGCGCCCGCTCGGGGCGGGTGGCCCGCCAGTTCATTGACGACCTGACCGGGCGCCTGTTGCTGCAAGACAAACCTAAAAAACCCGGGAAAAAATTGAAATCCCGGTAAATTAATGTTTGGCCTGGGATGGTTATCCCCCTATAATTCACAGGAAATCGATTCTTTCGGAGGTCCGATGAAAGTTCTCCGGTTATTGGCGCTGGTTCTTCTGCTGCTGGCTCCCAGCATCCTGCAAGCCCGCTGGATCAAGGACAAAATCCTCTATACGGTCGCTGATGCCGGCGACGTGGAGTTCAGCCATTACCGACATCTGGAGATTTTGGGCAACAACTGCCCGAGCTGCCACAACGATATCTTTCACATCGTCACCACCAAGAATCCCGAAACGACCATGAAGGCCATGGAAGAAGGGAAATCCTGCGGCGCCTGTCACGACGGCACCAAGGCCTTCACCGTCGCCGACAACTGCGACGCCTGTCATGCCCAATAAACCCGAACCGGCGGGACCCTTCATGATTCCCCCGGCGCCGGGCCTACCGGAACGAAACCCATGTCCTACTTAAAATATTTCAAAACGGGGCAAAAAATTCTGCTCGCCGCCCCCCCCGGCGACGGCGCCATCAGCCGCACCGAAACCCTGACCACCTATCTGCAGGAGATGGGCAAGGGACATTTCGATCTGCTGCTCCCCTACGGCGGACAGGAAGAAGAGAGCTATCCATTCGCCGCCGACATGCCCCTCAGCCTCACCTCGGAAGCCTTCGGCCTCGGGCTCAAATTGAGCTGCCGTTTCGCCGCGCGCCGCGACAATGACGTCATCCGTGTTCAGCTCGGCGACGACCTGCAGGTCTTCCAGCGCCGGGGCTCTCCCCGCGTCGACCTCCAAGCCGGGGTGCGCTACACCAAGGGGCGCGGGACCCTGCGCACCTTTCGCGACCAGTGGGAAAAGAACATCCGCATCCTCCACGGCGGCGGCGACCTGAGCAAGCTCGGCACCTTTCCGCGCCGGGAGATCAATCTCGGCAGCGGCGGCGTCCGCTTCGACGTGAAGGCTCCGGTGGAAGTCGCCGACCTCTGCCTGGTGCTGATCGACTACGGCCAGTCTCCGCCCATCTGCTCCCTGGCCGAAGTCGTCTGGACCAAGCCGACGGAAAGCCCGGAGCGCTTCAGCACCGGCATGCGCTTCGTTTCCCTCCTCGACGCCGACCTGAAACGCCTGGAAAACCTCATCCGCGAACAGCAGAAAAATCCCCTGGCCAAAGAAGAGCTGGAGGTCTAACCCCCCGTCCCAACCTCCGGCACCCATTTCCCCGGCGCGAAACCGGGATGGGGAACCAGTCCCGGCAAGACCCCGCCCCGCTCCAACCATTGGTGAAATTCGGCGCGGGGGATCTCCACCGCCCCCAACGACAAGAGATGGGGATTGGGCAACTGGCAGTCGATCAGGGGCCAGCCCGCTTTCGCCAGACAACGGGCCAGGGTCGCCAGGGCCACCTTGGAGGCATCCGGTGACCGGTGAAACATCGACTCGCCGAAGAAACAATGCCCCAGCACCACTCCGTACACCCCCCCCACCAGCTCATCCCCCCGCCAGCATTCCAGCGAATGGGCATAGCCCAAGCGATGCAGACGCAGGTAGGCATTCCGCATTTCGTCGGTGATCCAAGTCCCCACCGACTGACCCCGTCGACTCTCCGCGCAACCGTCCACTACCGCCGCGAAGTCCTCGTCACAGGAGACGCGAAAACGCCCCTGGCGCAAGCATTTGGCGAGGCTGCGGGAAATGCGGATACGCTCGGGGAAGATGACGCAACGGGGATCGGGGGACCACCACAGGGGCGGCTCACCGTCACTGAACCAGGGGAAGATGCCCAGGGAGTAGGCCAGGAGCAGGCGCCGGGGGGAGAGATCGCCGCCGACGGCGAGCAGCCCGCCGGGCTCGGCCAGCTCCGGCGCGGGGAAGAGAAGCTGATCGGAAAGACGGTAAACCGGCACGGTCAGCGCTCCCTCGTCGGAAGCGCCGACCGGCCGACGGCTAAAAACATCAGGAGGGACCGTAGGCGAACGTCAGCTCGCCGGCGCGCAGACCGATGCGCACCTCGCCGCCGTCGCTGAGACGACCAAAGAGGAGTTCACCGGCGAGAACGTCGCTGATCGCCGTCTGGATCAGTCGCGCCAGGGGACGCGCGCCGTAGACCGGGTCATAACCCCGGCGAGCGAGGTCGGCCCGGGCGGCGGCGGAAACCTTCAACGTCACGGCGGAGTCGGCCAGACGGGTGCGCAGCTCGTCGAGGAATTTGTCGACAATGCGGAGGATGATCGCCTCATCCAGCGACTGGAAGGGGATGACGGCATCGAGACGGTTGCGGAATTCCGGCGAAAAGGCTTTGTCCACCGCCTGTTTGTAGCCGCTGCGGCCGAGATTGCCGAAGCCGATGGGATTGGCGCTCATCTCCCGCGCCCCGGCGTTGCTGGTCATGATCAGCACGACGTTGCGGAAGTCGGCCTTCTTGCCGTTGTTGTCGGTGAGGGTGCCGTGGTCCATGACCTGCAAGAGGATGCTGAAGAGATCGGGATGGGCCTTTTCGATCTCG
>DIVU01000201.1:0-1824 GCA_002423365.1 Desulfuromonadaceae bacterium UBA6124
CGAACCCGCCGACGCGCCGCGGGTACATCGAGTGCAGCTTCAAGGCCGTCGGCAAAGTGACGCGGGCCCTGCGCGAGCTGGAGGCGGGCGAGATCGTGGGGTTCCGGGGCCCTTACGGGAACGGGTTCCCCGTCGACGCGTGGTCGGGGCGGCGCATCGTGTTCGTGGCCGGCGGCATCGGCCTGGCGCCCATCCGGTGCGTCATCTGGAACGTGCTGGACCTGCGCGACCGCTTCGACGAGGTGACGATCGTGTACGGGGCGCGCAGCGTCGCGGACCTCGTCTACAAGCGGGAGCTGGAGGACTGGCGCGGCCGCCCCGACGTCCGGCTGGTCACGACGGTGGATCCCGGCGGCGAAGCGCCCGGCTGGGACGGCGAGGTGGACTTCGTTCCGGCCGTGCTCGAGCGGGCGGCCCCCGGCGCGGAGAACGCCGTGGCGGTGGTCTGCGGCCCCCCGGTGATGATCAAGCAGACGCTCCCGGTGCTCGCACGGCTGGGCTTCCCTCCCGATCGGATCTTCACCACGCTGGAGAACCGCATGAAGTGCGGGGTCGGCAAGTGCGGCCGCTGCAACGTCGGCAACGTCTACGTCTGCAAAGACGGCCCGGTCTTCACCGCCACCCAGGTCAAAGCCATGCCGCAGGAGTTTTGATTCGAGGAAGCTTTCAACAAGCGAAGGATGTCTCCCCCCCTTCTCAGCGATAGGGGAAGCCGTTCCCATCGAACTTGAGATCGTCGAAGGCGAAGATGAATTCGTGATCGGCGGCGCGGAAGAACCACTGGTTTTTATGGTTGAAGCCGATCAGGCGGCTCATGGCGGCCATGTCGAGTTGCCAGCCTTCGGTGGATTTTCGCAGCAGATAGGGGGCGGCCTGGCGGTTGGCGACGGGGAAGCGCAGTACGGCCAGATCGCCGGCGATGCGCTCCTCAGACTCGGGCAGGTTTTTTTCCAATCCCTTGCGTTCGTTTTCCTGCTGGGCGTCGGTCACCAGCCACTTGGCAAAAAAGGCCCGCGTCTCCGGGGTATAAATGCCTAACTCCGGGTCTTTTACCTGCTCTCGCAAGACCTCCAGATAGCGCTCCAGGGTTGCGCGCGGCGTCGACTGGGCGGCGAAACGCCCGCGCTCCTCGACGACGGCCTTGGCTTCGCCGCCGGAACCGATGGCCACAACACTGCGCGCCCCGCCCCCGCCGCTCAGATGGTCCAGCTTGACCGCCCCGCGATAGTCGGCGGGAACCTCCCCCAGCGCCCGCCCCACCAGCAGCTCCACCGTTGCCTCGATGCCGTCGGCCACCCGTCCGGCGGCGAAAAAGGGCGTCAGCTGTTCCCGTTCGACATAGCCAACGAAGCCGTCGGGGAAGATCCCTTCCAGATCGTAGCCGATTTCCAGCCGTACCTGCCCTCCCTGCGGATCGACCAGCAGCAGCACCCCGCGCGCCCCGCCGGTGGGTTCCCCCAACCGCAGCCTCTCGAACAGCTCGACAGCCACCTGATCCAGATCGCCGGGACTTTCATCCAGGGTGGTCAAGTGGAAGTGGATGCCGAGATCCCGCAGCAGGCGGTCGTGATAATCCGTGAGCCGGACGACCCGATCCGGGGCGAGGAGCCCGGCACGGTCGTCGACCAGGGGAAGTTCCCGGCGGGTGGGGCAGCCTGCCAACAAAGTGACGAGCAGCAAAAGGGGCACACAGGACAGCGGGAACCGGGATATGCGCATCGGTTTTCTCCTTTGAAAAAGAACGGGCATTTTCCCGTCTTCGGTTGTAATTGTAGGGGCATCTGGAATAATTTCCAGACTTCGAACCACCAACGAGAAAGCGAC
>DIVU01000201.1:1921-10349 GCA_002423365.1 Desulfuromonadaceae bacterium UBA6124
TCGATGATCCGCGCCTGTCAGGGCTGCCGCGCCGCTTACTATCTGGTTCATTCCATGAATCCGACCAGCCATGACTTCGCCGCCAGCGACCGCGCGGCCGCCGACAACATGGTCGCCGCCGCCGAAGCGGCGGGTCTGGAGCGGATCATCTACCTGAGCGGTCTCGGCGAGGATGCTCCCGACCTCAGCGAGCACCTGCGCTCGCGGGCCGAGGTCGCGAAGATTCTGCGCGCCGGCAAGACGCCGGTGACGGTGCTGAGGGCGGCAATGATCATCGGTTCGGGGAGCGCCTCCTTCGAAATTCTCCGTTACCTGGTCGAGCGTCTGCCGGTGATGGTCACCCCGCGCTGGGTCGACACCCCCTGCCAGCCCATCTCCATCCGCAATGTCCTCACCTACCTGATCGGCTGCCTGGGCTGCGACGACACGATCGGGCAGACCTTCGACATCGGCCAGCCCGAGGTGGTCAGCTACCGGCAGTTGATGCGCATTTTCGCCGAAGAAGCGGGCCTGCCCCGCCGCTGGATCGTGCCGGTGCCGGTCCTCACCCCGCGACTCAGCTCATACTGGATCAACCTGGTCACGCCGGTGCCGGCGGCGCTGGCCCGCCCCCTGGCCGAAGGTCTGCGCAATACCGTGGTCTGCGGCGAAACCCGCATCCGCGAACTCATCCCGCAAGAGCTTCTCGACTGCCGCCAGGCGATCCGCGCCGCCCTCGAACAGTTGCGCGGGCAGACGGTGGAAAGTTCCTGGAGCGACGCCGGCGCCATCCCTCCGGCCGCCTGGAGCACCCCCGGCGATGCCTCCTGGGCAGGCGGCACCCATTACGACGACGCCCGCCAGATCCGCCTGGCCGCTCCCATCGATAAAACCTGGCGGGCGGTCTCCTGTATCGGCGGCGACACCGGCTGGTATTACGCCAACTGGCTCTGGTGGCTGCGCGGCCTGCTCGACCAGATGGCGGGCGGCATCGGCCTGCGCCGGGGACGACGCTGTCCCCTCGAACTGGCGCCGGGAGACGCCCTCGATTTCTGGCGGGTCGCCGAGGTGGACAAACCCCACCGCCTGCTGCTCGCCGCCGAAATGAAACTGCCGGGCAAGGCGCTGCTCGAATTCCGCCTCAGCGAAAGCGCGCCGGGAGAAACCCTCGTCATCCAGACCGCCCGCTACCTCCCCCGGGGTCTCACCGGCATCCTCTACTGGTACGCCGTCTGGCCCTTCCACAACTTCGTCTTCGACGGCATGCTCCGCGGCATCGCCCACAGCCTCGACGCGACGATTCTGCAAGGACCGGAAAAGACGAAGGATCCGGCAAAGGAAAGGCTGAAGGCTGAAGGCTGAAGGCTGAAGGCTGAAGGCTGAAGGCTGAAGGCTGAAGGAATGATCGATCCGACAACCGCGACCGTCAACCTCCTCCGCTCGCCCTTTCGACACGCGCTTGCATACGGGGAGGTTCTACGAAGTGATGGCGGCGTTAAAAGATCCGAAATCGATCAAAGATCTGCCGACCGCAACAGAAATGCCCCACGCAGTGGCAAACGTTTTTTGCCTACTTTTTGTCGTCCAACAAAAAGTAGGTCGCCTGTCGGGGCGAGTCCCGACGGTTCTAGATTTTTAAAATCCCACAGCTGCCAACAAAAGAACGGCCCCGAAGGATCATCCTTCGGGGCCGCTTTTTTCGACTCAATCCCGCCTCAGGCCGCAAACTTGACGCCGATCATATTCTCCCGCCGCCAGACGACGCGAATCTTGTGCCGGCCGATCTGGCCGTATTCAAGAACCCCCTCGGTCCCCGGCTCCACCGGTTGCGGCACGGCGAGCATCACGCCGCCGGCGTCACTGTAATTGGAAACCTGACAGGGAACGCTGACGTTATCCCCCAACATCAGGGTCGCCGGTTCGGCGCCGAGATCGCGTCGGGCGGCCCGGCGCTCGCGGAAGATCGGCACCAGCAGCTCGCCGATGCGGAGGGTCGGGCGCGGGTTGTCCTGGTCGATGATCGTCCCGGGATCCTGCCCGGGGGCGACGATGTTTTCGGGACGGTAATCGAGATGGGGTTGCAGCAGACGCTTGATGACGCTTTCGTGCACCATCTCCCCCATATCCGGAAATTGGCCGATGGGCCGGGGATAGGGCTTGACCCGCAGGGCCTGAAGGAATCTATAGCCGAGGGAGAAGGAATCCTCCAGCTTGCCGGCGTATTGAGGATCGACCCGTTTGCTGTCCCTGAGATACTTATCGTCGAAGACCAGCCCCTCTTCCCGGGCCCGGTCGACCATCCAGACCAGAGCCAGATCGGAAAGTCCGCCGTCGACATAACCGCCGCCGATATTGGAATGGACCCCGGCGAACCAGACCTGCCGCACGCTCTTCTGCCCGGTGCGCCGGTCCCAGAGGGCCGGGGCGAAGGGGCCGCGCCGTTCGTCGACGGCCAGAGCCTGGCAGGCGTTCTCCACCAGGCTCGACAGGGCGGCGTCGTGAAAGCCGACCCAGAGTTTTTTCGAAATCGTCCCGAGCATGGGGGTCGGCGCGCCGAGGGCGCCGACCGTGTCCCAGACGCCGAGAAACTTGATTTTCGGCCGGCGGCGCGGCAGATCGATCAGGCGCAGGTGATATTTGCAGGCGGCGCGTTTTTCCGGCGGGGTGCGGTAATAGGCGTAGGCGTCGGGGAGATGGTCGAGATCGTTCTTGTCGAGCAGCCCGACGGCATCGAGCATGCCGGACAGACAGCGCACGGTGTAGGCGCCCCGGCTGAAACCGAAGCAGAAGATTTCATCTCCCTCGACATAGTTCAGGGCGAGAAACTGATAGGCCTCGCGGATGTTGCGGGAGATGCCCAGGCCGGTGCCGCCGCCGAGGTATTTGTCAACATAGCCGAAGGCGCCAGTCCCCACTCCCCGGCCGTAATAAACGACCTGATCGATCCCCCGCGCATCGTCCCGGGATTCGATGGCCCGCACCAGCTTGACCACGTTGGTCGGCACCCGCCGTCCATTCTTCATCTTCTCCGGCTCGTTCCAGGTTCCGTCGCAACAGATGATGATTCTCTTGCTCATTTGTACCTCCCGGCGGCTCCGCCGCCCGCGATCTTCAGAAAACTGCCCGACCGGCCCGCCCCGACCGGAGAAATGGTGATGAATAGTTAATTTTAGCTGTCGCGTTCAGCCTCCGCAAGAAGAAGATCAACAAAAATCTGTCTTGACAACTTTACAGATAATTGTTTACATTCCTCCATACCCCGCGCCAAGGAGAGGCGATGCTCGACCCCCAATCCCCCACCCCCCTCTATCATCAACTGGCCGAACGGTTGGCGAACGCCATCCGCGCCGGAGAGTTCGCGCCGGGGGAGCGCATTCCTTCGGAACCGCAGCTGGCGGCGGAGTACGGCATTGGTCGGCCAACGGTGCGCCAGGCCCTCGACGTCCTGGTGCGCCAGGGGCTGCTCAGCCGACGGCGGGGTTCGGGCACCTATGTCCGCGAAGCACCCAAGGAAATCGATCTCTTCTCCCTCGACGGCACCGGTGCTTCCTTCCGCAAGCAGGGGCTGGCCATGGAGAGCCGCCTGCTCGGCCAGGTTGCGCGCCGGAGCATCGCCGGCAGCGAGCGTCATCCCCTGGCCGGACGCGAAGTCTTTACCCTGACCCGCTTGACCCGCAGCGACGACACCCCGGTGCTGCTCGAAGAGCTCGACCTTGACGCCGTCCTCTTTCCCGGCCTCGACCGCCTCGATCTGGTCGGGCAATCCCTCTCGGCACTGGCGGCGGAGCGCTATTTCCTGCGCCCCTCCGGCGGCCGCCAGAGTTTCGCCATCGACTATCTCAGCGGCGAGCGCGGCCAGCGTCTGGAGGTCTCCCCCGAGACCGCCATTTTGCGGGTCGAACGCCTGCTGCACTTTCCCCAGCGCGAGGCCGGGTTTTTCTCTCGGCTCTACTGTCGCACCGACCACTTTGTCTTCTCCCAAACCCTTGGAGGTTTCAACCATGCGTAACCGTGGCTATTACGCGGAATTCGGCGGCGCTTTCGTCCCGGAAATCCTGGCCGCCACCTTCGACGAGTTGGAGGCCGCCTTCGACACGGCAAAAAACGACCCGAATTTCTGGGCCGAATATGTCGAGATCATGTCGACTTACTCCTGTCGCGCCACTCCCCTGACTTTCGCCGAAAATCTGACCCGTCATTTCGGTGGGGCAAAAATCTACATCAAGCGCGAGGATCTCAACCACACCGGCGCCCACAAGGCGAACAACGTCATGGGCCAGGGGCTGCTGGTGAAACGGATGGGCAAGACGCGGGTGATCGCCGAGACCGGCGCCGGTCAGCACGGCGTCGCCACCGCCACCATGGCCGCCCGCTACGGCCTGGAGTGCACCATCTACATGGGCGAGGTCGACGTCGAAAGACAGCGGCCCAACGTCTTCTGGATGGAGCGCCTCGGCGCCACGGTGGTGCCGGTCAAGGACGGCTCGCGCACCCTCAAGGATGCCATCAACGAGGCCTTCCGCGACTGGGTCTCGAACATGGACAATACCCATTACGTGCTCGGCACCGCCTGCGGCCCCCACCCCTTCCCGGAGATGGTCACCTATTTCCAGTCGATCATCGGCCAGGAGGCGCGCAAGCAGATTCTCGAACGGGAGGGCAAACTGCCCAAGCGGGTCTACGCCTGCGTCGGCGGCGGCAGCAACGCCATGGGGCTCTTTTCGGGATTCATGGACGATCCGGTGGAACTGGTCGGGGTGGAAGCCGGCGGCCATGGCCTCGACTCGGGTCTGCACGCCGCCCGCCTCGCCTCGCAGGACGCGAGCATCGGCGTGGCCCAGGGCTACAAGACCTACTTTCTGCAGAACGCTGACGGCCAGATGCAGGAGACCCACAGCATCGCCGCCGGCCTCGACTACGTCGGCGTCTCGCCGATCCTCTCCCATCTGCACACCCGCGGCCGGGCCCGTTTCGAAGCGGCCACCGACCGCGAAGTGGTCGACGCCCTGTCCCTGACCATGCGCAAGGAAGGGCTGATCCCGGCTCTCGAATCGTCCCACGCCTTCGCCCAGGCCTTCAAGGAGGCGCCGACCCTTTCCCCCGACGACTGCATCATCATCAACCAGTCCGGACGGGGGGACAAAGACATCTTCACCGTCGCCGACGCCTTCGAAGACCCGGCCTGGCGGCAATTCATCCGAGACAAGGCGGAGCAATATCATGCTTGAGACAACCATCCGCGCACAAGCCAAGAGCAAAGACATCCTGTTGATGACCCACATCGTCATCGGCTACCCGACCCTGGAGGATTCCTACCGGCTGGTCAAGACCATGGTCGAAGCCGGGGTCGAGCTGATGGAACTGCAGATCCCCTTCTCCGAGCCGATCGCCGACGGCCCGGTGATCCTGCGCGCCAATCAGGAAGCGCTGGCGACCGGCATCACCGTCGAGCAGTGTCTCGACTTCGCCGAGCGGGTCGCCCGGGAGTTCGACATCCCCTTCCTCTTCATGACCTACTACAACATCCTCTTCAAATACGGCGTAGCGAAATTCGCGGCGGCCATGGCGGAGCGCGGCCTCAAAGGGGCCATCGTCCCCGACCTGCCGCCGGAAGAAGCGGGGGAATATCTGCGGGCGATGGCTGCGAACGGCCTCGACCCGATCTTCATCCTCGCCCCCAACAGCCCCGACTACCGGCTGAAACTCATCGCCGAAAACGCCGGGGG
Organism: Desulfuromonadaceae bacterium UBA6124; assembly: GCA_002423365.1. Taxonomy (GTDB): domain Bacteria; phylum Desulfobacterota; class Desulfuromonadia; order Desulfuromonadales; family Trichloromonadaceae; genus Trichloromonas. The sequence goes on from DIVU01000201.1 coordinate 7,627, forward strand.
CTTCGTCTACTGCGTCGCCCGCAAGGGGGTTACCGGCGCCCACACCGAGTTCTCGCGGGATCTCGACGCCTATCTCGCCCGCTGCCGGCAGGCGACGGAACTCCCCCTGGCCCTCGGTTTCGGCGTGAGCAGCCGGGAGGATGTGGAGTTTCTCAAGGGCAAGGCCGATATCGCCGTCGTCGGCAGCCAGGCGATCCGGGTCTTCGATCGTGACGGGGTCGAGGCGGTGGGGACCTTCCTCAAGGGCTTGCGCTAGGCAAAGGGCGAGCCGTCATGAACTCCCGTCCGCCGGCGGAGCTTTCCGTCGAAACCTCTCCGGAAGGAGCCGCCCGCCGCCGCGCCCGCCAGGGGCTCACCCTGGGGCTGCTGGCCTATATCAGCTGGGGCTCCTTTCCGGCCTTCTTCAAACTGCTCAACGCCGCCACCCCGCTGGAAGTGGTCAGCCACCGCATCTTCTGGTCGGCGGCCTTCCTGCTTCTGCTGGTCGGCCTGTCGCACCGGCTCGGACCGCTCTGGCGCGTGCTGCGCGACCGAGGAACGCTCCTTACTCTCGGCGGCTCGACCCTGCTCATCGCCGCCAACTGGTCGGTCTTCATCCTCGCCGTGCAACGAGGCCAGGTGCTGCAATCGAGCCTCGGCTATTTCATGACCCCGCTGATCAGCGTGCTGCTCGGCTTTCTCTTCCTGCGGGAAAAACTGACTTTGTGGCAACGGATCAGCGTCGGGCTGGCCGCCCTCGGTGTCCTCAACCTCGCGCTGCAGCACGGCAGCATCCCCTGGATCGCCCTGGTTCTCGCCACCACCTTCGGGCTCTATGGGCTGTTGCGCAAACTGGCGCGGGTCGACGCCCTGCTCGGCCTGACCATCGAAACCCTCCTTCTCACCCCCTTCGCCCTGGGCTACCTGATCTATCTGCAGTTCACGGACCAAGGCGTCTTTCTCGCCGGCTTCCCCGATCTCAACCTGCTCCTCCCTCTGGCCGGAGTCGTCACCGCCCTGCCCCTGCTCGGCTTCATCGGCGCCGCCCGTCGCCTGCGCCTGGCCACTATCGGCTTCCTCCAGTACATCACCCCCAGCCTCCACTTCCTACTCGCCGTCGGCCTCTATAACGAAACCTTCTCCCGCGGGCACCTCATCAGCTTTCTCTGCATCTGGTCCGCCCTCGCCGTCTATACCGGCGATGCCCTGTGGCAGGGGATGGGAAAGGGTTCCGACAAAGACAAGCAGGCGGCCTGATCGGCGGCGGGGTTTTCGGTCAGGGGATGGGGGCGAGACGGGATGGAAAGGGATGATCCAGCGATGGGAAATGTGGCAAAGAAAGACCTGACCCCGTCGTTGGGACACTGGGGCGGTGTTTCGGGGGATGCGCGACGGCGGGCGGCTAACGGGGGTCGATCCAGTGAGCGCGGAGCTGTTCGGCATCGAGATTGTACAGGGCGTCGATAAAATGAACCTGCATGCTTCCCGGCCCGGCGGCTTGGGCGGCGGCGAGCTCTCCGCAGATGCCCATGACCGTCATGGCATGGCGGGCGGCCACCAGCGGATCGCCGTTGACCGCGCAAAAGGCGCCGACCAGCGCCGTCGCGGTGCAGCCGAGACCGGTGACCTTCGGCATCAGCGGATGCCCGTTGCGAACCAGGAATTTCCACTTGCCGTCCAACAGCAGATCGACCGCGCCGCTGACGACGACCGCGCAGGAATAGCGTCGGGCCAGGGTCAGCGCCGCGTCCTCGGCGGCCTCGGCCGCGGCCGAGCTGTCGACCCCTTTGGTGCGCGCGTTACTGCCCGAAAGCGCCATGATCTCCGAGGCGTTCCCGCGAATGACGGCGGGCGCGGTTCGCCCGAGCAGGTCGAGACAGGTTTGGGTGCGAAAGGTCGTGGCCCCGGCGCCGACCGGGTCGAAGACGATGGGAATCCCCCGCTCGCGGGCGGTCGCCATCGCCGTCGCCATGGCCTCGATCCATTCCCGCGCCAACGTGCCGATATTGATCACCAGCGCCCCGGCGAGGGCGGTCATCTCGGCCACCTCCTCCACGGCATGGGCCATGACCGGCAGGGCGCCGAGGGCCAGCAGCGCGTTGGCAGTGTTGTTCATCACGACGAAATTGGTGATGTTGTGAACCAGCGGCGCCTCTTCCCGCACCCGCCGCAGATCGTTCCAGAGCTCGTCAACCACGCTTCTTCTCCTCGCCTCGTCAAAGTCCTTGAGCACTCCTGAATCCGCCAGGACGGTGCAACCCCTCATTCAGTACATAAAAACCGAAAAGCCCCAGCGGGATCTTGTTCCTGAACCCCACCTCGATGTCGTCCGCCACCACGAAGAGAAGAGCGGACGGTCATGGGCTAGGTGGACGGACCACCGCAGGTGAGCACGCAGAAATTCAAACGAGCGGAAAGACACAGGGGGGTCCGTCCGCTCGTGGGAGTTATCAAGCCTGCATGGTCACTGGGGGCAAAGGTGGGTGCATGGCTCATTGACTCAACTTCGCGCTTGCAAGTCGATTAAGGCTGACATGGGCTTCGGCCGCCTCCATCGCCAGTTGACGGTGTACCTCGGGCGGGACGCGCACCATGAATTTGCCGCTGAAATGCTTGGTTGAAAGCGGTTCGGGTACTTGCTCGCCATTGTCTGCCAGGTCAAACACAACGCCCGCGACAAGCTTGCGAATACCTTTGAGGGCGGCTTCGGGAGAAGCCGCCAGCCAACTAAGGCTCGGAAACTC
>DIVU01000202.1 GCA_002423365.1 Desulfuromonadaceae bacterium UBA6124
GCGGCACCCTCTTTCTCGACGAGGTTTCCAACATCAGCCTGACGACCCAGGCCAAGCTGCTCCGGGTTCTGCAGGAGCGGGAAGTGACGCCGATCGGCGGGACCAAGCCGGTGCCCATCGACATTCGGCTGATCGCCGCCACCAACCGCAATCTCAAAGATATGGCGGCCGAGGGCAAGTTCCGTGAGGACCTTTTCTTCCGCCTCAACATCATCCCCATCGACCTGCCGCCGCTGCGGGAACGCAAAGGGGATCTGGTCCCGCTGGTCAAATTCTTTCTCAAGAAATTCGGCGACGAAATCGGCAAGGAAGTGCGCGGTCTTTCCCCTGGGGCCATGGCCATGCTCAAGAAATATCCCTTTCCCGGGAATGTCCGGGAACTGGAAAATCTCATCGAACGGGCGGTGGTGCTGAGTCTCGGGGATCTGATCGAGGCCGAGGATCTGGAGCTGCCGGTCGATGAACTGGAGGATTTGGACGGCGGTGAGGATTACGTACCCCGGACCACCGAGGAGCTCAAGGAAGCCAAGCGGGAAATCCGCGAGCGGGCGGTGGCGCCGATCGAGCGGGCCTTTGTGCTGGATGCCCTGAAGCGCAACGACTGGAACATCACCAAGGCCGCTGAAGAAGTCGGCATGCTGCGCCCGAACTTCCAGGCCCTGTTGAAAAAACAGGGGATTTCGGCGCGGGACAGGGCGATGGAATAGCGTGGCCCGACGCGTAAATCCCGTAAAAAATCCCCCGACGGTACGAGGCCGTCGGGGGATTTTTATTGACGGGAACCACCGTCGGGATACGGTGCGTCTTCGTGTCGGTATCAGACGTGGGCGTCGGGTTCCTGGCCTTTGTTCTGGGTTTCGATGATGGGCAGCTTGATGGTGAAGCTGGTGCCGCCGCCGAGGGTGCTGGCCACCTCGATGGTGCCACCGTGGTTCTCGATGATGCCGTAGGAGACACTGAGACCGAGGCCGGTACCGGCGTTCCCCTTGGTGGAAAAGAAGGGGTCGAAGATCTTCTGAAGATTTTCCTCGGAGATGCCCATGCCCGTGTCCGTCACCCGCGTGTAGAGGATATTCTCCTGCTCAATGACCCCGGTCTGGATGGTCAGTCTCCCGCCCGTGGGCATGGCCTGGCTGGCGTTGATGAGGATATTCATGAAGACCTGCTCGATCTGGCTGGGGTCGATGAGGATCTTGGGCAGCAGCGGATTGTATTCCTTGATCACCTCGATGTCGTGGAACGAGGTGTGATGTTCGACCAGGGACATGGTTTTATCGAGCAGCAGGTTGATCGACTCGATCTTTTTCTGTGGCACCGATTCCCGCGAGAAGTCGAGCAGTTCACGGACGATCTTGGCGCAGCGCTGGGTCTCGTGAACGATGGTGCCGAGATCGGATTTGAGGTTTGGGTCGAGGCGGGAATCCTCTTCGAGCATGGTCGCGAACATCAGTACGCCGGTGAGGGGATTGTTGATTTCGTGGGCGATCCCCGCCACCAGTTCTCCCACGGAGGCCAACTTTTCCGAGCGCAGCAACTTCGATTGCATGCGCTGGATCTTTTCGGTCCGCTCCGCGACCCTGGCTTCCAGGGTATTGGCCCAATCCCGGCGCTCCTCCTGGGCGACTTTCAATTTCGCCGTCATGTTGTTGAAGGCTTCGCTCAATTCGCCCAGTTCATCCTTGGGATAGGTCGCGACTTGGGTGGAAAGGTCCCCTTGGGCCACGCGCTGGGTCTGTTCCAGCAGATTGCCTACCGGCACATTGATCAGCTGATGGGTCAGCATCGACAGGCAGGTGCCGAGGATCAAAAGCAGCACCAGGGTGAAGACGATGATGTTGTTGCGATAGGCTGCGGCCGTTTCCCGGACGCCGGCAAGATCCACGTGGACGTCGAGGATCCCAAGCATCTGCGCTTCGGGCGCATGAAAGTGGCACTGGGCGGTGTAACAGCTTTCCCTGTTGAGGATCTCCTTGGTGACGCCGAGCAGTTCTACGCCGTCGCGGTTGACGAAGATGCGACTGCGGTCCATGGAGGAGGCCTGAATCCGGGTGGTCTCTCCGGTGTGGCAGCCGCTGCACCCTTCCGAGCCGCGATCCACGCAGGTGCCTATCTCCTCTTTCTGGGTCGAGAAGTTGATGATCCCTTCCTTGTCCAAAAGGCGGATGCGGTTGACCCCTTTTTGCGAGCCGACCTCATCGATCATCTGGTAGACCCGCTCGCGGTCGTCTTCGAGCATCTGATAATGGGTGGTGCGGATGATGGTCTCGCTCAGGTTGTCGACATCCTTCAGGGCCTCGTCCATGAACATGTTGGTCAAGGTTTCGACATTGAGAAAAGCATACATGATCATCGTCGCCAGAAGCACGGCCCCCATGACGATATTGTATTTGTTGATCAGCTTCAGTCGCACGGAATGTCCTTGATTGAAATCTAATGAAAGAAAAGATTAATCAGGATTTTATGTGATTTTTCGGGGAAATGCAAGCGAGGGAAGGCGGCGCCGGGAATGATTACAGATTCCATCACCAATCCGGTGGATAACGGCTTGAAATTCTTTGCCTCGGCCCGTCGTCCTCGGGAGCGTGCTGGTAAAGGGTCGATCCCCTCTGAATAACACGTTGATTTTTCTTGGGTTGTTGGGTATCATCGGGGCCATTCGCTGGCGGTGCCCTGCGACCGCCGGGGCCCCGATCCCGCCGGACCGATATAAAATGAAGAATTTCATAGGGTTCGCGGAGAACCGGGGAGCGCTAACCAAATGTACCAAGGGTGTTCATGATGTCCGAATCGATGCGCAGCATTCTGTTAGTGGATAGCAACCGCGAGGCCAGAGAGGGTCTGGCCGTCATGCTCCGCAAGCATATCGGATGCGTTGTGCTCGAATGCCAGTCCCCGGCGGAGGCGCTGGAAGCCTTGCAGGATCAGGACATCTCCCTGGTGATCACCGACCTCTTCGCCCCCCGGCAAGGTGGGATCGAACTGCTCAAACAGGTGCGGGCCGACCACCCCCAGGTGGCCGTGATCGTCAGCGTGCCCTACGGCGACCGCGACTCGGTGGTGGAAGCCCTGCGGCGCGGCGCCATCTTCTATATCCATTCCCCCTACGATTTCGAGGAGGCGGTGATAGCCACCGCGCGCGCCCTGGAACATCGGGATCTTCTCGTTCACCAGCAGAAACGCAGTCCCAAAATCAGCAAGAGCGACGGTTTTCACGGCATTATCGGTCAGTCGCCGAAAATGATGCGGCTCTATTCGATTCTGGAAAAGGTCGCCGAGGACGGCGAAAGCAACGTCCTGATCCACGGCGAAAGTGGCACCGGCAAGGAGCTGGTCGCCCGCGCCACTCACGCCTACAGTCCGCGCAAGGGGAAGAATTTCGTCCCCGTGAACTGCGCGGCGATCCCCGATGAACTGCTGGAAAGCGAACTTTTCGGCTACGTCAAAGGCGCTTTCACCGGTGCCAATCAGTCGAAGATCGGCCGCATCCAGTACGCTGACGGCGGCACCCTCTTTCTCGACGAGATCGGCGACATGAAGCCGTCCTTGCAGGCCAAGCTGCTGCGCGTTATCCAGGAACGGGAATTCGAGCCGGTGGGCGGAGTCAAGCCGGTGTCGGTGAATGTGCGTATCGTCGCCGCCACCCATCGCGATCTAGAGGCTGCGGTTGCCGAGGGGCGCTTCCGCGAGGATCTTTACTATCGGTTGAGCGTCGTGCCGGTTCAAATCCCCCCCTTGCGCGAGCGCAAGGAAGACATTCCGGTGCTCATCGAGAAGTTTGTCCAGGTCTTTAATCGGGGGCGGAAGAATGCACTGAAGGGTTTCGTTGCCGATGCCATGGCGGCGTTGCTCGAATACCCCTGGCCGGGGAATGTGCGGGAACTGGAAAACCTGGTCCAGCGCATGTCGGTGCTGCATGCCGACGACTGGGTTTCCGCCGCCGATCTGCCGGAGAAATACCAGTCGGCCGGGCAGGCTGCCGTTGAAACGCCGGGCGCTTCGGTGGTGGACGAATGTGTCGAGGGGATCGGCGAGGAAAACTTCGACTTCAATACCCTGGTGAGCGATTTCGAGGACCGGCTGATTCTCAAGGCGCTGACCAAGACCGGTGGGAACAAAAAAGAAGCGGCCCGTCTGCTTAACCTGAAACGCACCACCCTGATCGAGAAGATCAAGAAAAAACAGCTCGAAGCCGAGGTCCCGCCCGAGGAGTTCGTCTGATCCCAGGGCGGTCTCAGTCCCTTTCCGTTTGCATGTGCTGGCGAATCTTGCCGAGGATCTCCCCCGTGCTCGCAGGGGTTACGAGGATGTCCCGGGCACCGTATTTGATCGCCTGCAAGACCGTTTTCCGGGTCCATTCCGGGCCGGCGGCAATCAACGGGGTTTTTTCGCCGACCGCCGACTGAATCTTGATGATGGAGGCCAGGCCCCTCTCCCCCACCTCGCGCATGGCGAGAAAAACCCCCAGAACTTTCCTTCCCCGAATCGCCCCCTGAAAATCCTCCTGAAAATGCAGGCAAGCCAGGTTGCATTGGCATTGCTCAAAAAAAATCTTGGCGAAGGCTTCCGCTGATTGCTGCGTTTCCGACACGACCATCAGCAGACCCTCGCTGTCCAGGACGATCGGCCCGCTCACTTCCTGGAATCCGCGCGGGGAGGCTGCCGTTTCTTTACTCGCCCCCGGGGCCTCTTCCTCCTCGGTTGTCGCGCCGGGAATCGGCAGTTTCAGCAGTTGGGGGGGAATGAGGATGCTCAGCGAGCCCAGGGGGGCCCCATCCATTCTGGTCTGGCCGACACTGGTATAGTAGGTGCCCGGCGGGATGGCGGAGTCGTTGGGGCCGGGATTGAAGTCCAGCAGTTCGTTCTTTTTGAAGTGCAGCTTGGGGTCGTCGTGCTCGGTGAAAACAGCGGTGTAGACCCCGGCCATAATGTTGGCGATTTCGCCGTAGGCATCGCAGACTTCGCCGTCGAAGAGCTGTTTTTTGCGCCGCGCGGCCATCTCGTCGGGGGGCAGAAGAATCAGGGTGCCGCCCAGGGTGATGGCATCCTTCAACCCGACCACGACGTAGGCGACGCCGTCGCCGTCGCCGCTCACGGTCAGGGCGGACAGGACCTGCTTGCCGCTTAAGGGGGCGTAGACCTCGTCCCGCGTGCGCAATCCATGCTGGACGTCGTCGACGGTGAAGTCCTGACCCAGCAGTCCACTGACCTCTTCGCCGAGTTTTTCGATGATTTCATTCGAGAGTTTGTTCAGGTAGGCCAGTCTGTCCATGACGACCTTTTCGTGTTGCCCGGTTTATTTGAGTCCGACGAACTGGAGTTCCACCACCATGACCCCGGCGGCCAGGGTGAAGGGGACCGCCACCCATTCCGCGTTGGCCAGGCTATGCACGGTATAGGATTGGCCGCCGATTGCCGTGGGGATGGAAAGTTCGATGATGTGGTTGTGGCGGGTGAAATAGATCTTGAGCCCACCGGCGATCATGTTGGCGATTTCGCCGATGGCGTCGCGCACGTCGTCGTCGATTTCTTCGACCTCCATCCCCAGCAGACTGCCGGTGATGGCCATGGCCACCTGGTTGGGACAGTTTATCCGCAACATCCCCTTGATGTCACCGGAAAAACCGAGGATGCCGCTGATGGCGTCGTTGAAGGCCGTGGTTTTTTCCGTGGCCTGCATCCCGGGGGCGGCCTCCAGCATGACCATGGTGTTGAACACATCGCTGGTCGCTTCGATGATGGCTTGGGCAAAATCCATAGTGAATATCCTTTCCGCGCGGGGCGAAACGGGGATCAGGTTTGCTGTTCCAGTTGCAGTTCGACGAGAAACCGTCCCCCCGCGCTCTCAAAGGGCACCATTGAAGATCCCTGCTGCGGTTGATAATCCAGGGAGTAGGAATCTCCACAGACCGCCGAGGGGATGGAGAGCTGAATGTCCTTGCTGTTGTCGCTGAGTTTGGCCTTGATCGATCCGGCCAGCATGTTGGCCAGTTCGCCCATGGCGTCCTTGACGTCGTCGTTCACCGAATCGACCTCCAGGCCGAGAAAGTTTCCGGTGATGGTCATGGCGACCTGGGACGGGGCATGAATAGCCAGCATACCTTTATAGAGGCCGGCCATTCCGACCATGCCGGTGACGCTGTCCTGATGGCTTTTGATTCGTTCCGTCAGCGGCGGCTGCGAGCTGACCTCCATCATTAACATGGTGGAAAAGATTTCGACGGTGGCGTCGGCGATATGGGTTTCCCAGCTCAAGAGATCCTCCAGCCTGATGGGGTGGTGGTCGTGTTACTCCGGAATGATGTCCCGTCCGGACCGGTGTGGTCCGGAGGCGACGGCACGGTGAGACGTTACATGAGGCCGCCTAAAACTTCGCTGACCTGTTCCGGGGTGAAGGGTTTTTTGATGCTCCCTTTCGCGCCCAGGGATTTGGCTTCGGCGAGGATGTCGGCTCCGGCCTCGGTGGTGATCATGACCACCGGGATGGACTTGATGGCGGCATTGGCCGATTTCTGGCGGAGGAATTCGATGCCGTCCATATTCGGCATGTTGATGTCGCTGAGGATGATGTCGACGCTCTCCTTGGCGAGGAGCTGCAAGGCCTCCTGGCCGTCTCCCGCTTCGAGGATGGTGTCGAAATCGAGTCCCGCCTGACGCAGGGAGCGGGTGACGATTTTACGCATGGTGCTGGAGTCGTCGATGATAAGAACTTTCTTGCCCATGATGAGATCCTTTCCAGTGAAGATTGCTTAAGCGATAAGTAGGTTGAATGTTCACTCCGTCCACAGGGCTTGGCCCATGGCGGTGATGGAAAACGCCAAGTCGTCGATGGCGTAGCTCCAAAAACGGTGGGAAGAACTCGGGTCGAGCTCCTCCGGCTCCGGTTCCGGCAGACCGAGGCGGAAGGGGCGGCCGTCGGTGAGCAGCTCGCACATGAAACGGCCGGCGATGATGTTGATCAACTCGGCGAAATTGTCCGCCAGCATCTGGTCGGTGAGTTCTTCCGGCTCCAGGCTGTAGACGCCGGCGGTGATCAGGGCCACCAGCTTTCTCGGCATGCGCAGACGCAGTTCCCCCTGCAGGGGATCGTGAATGAGCAGGCCGACGCTCATGAGGTCTTCCGGGGGGGCGGCGGCGCTCTCCCGAGGAATCGGCGAGACTTCCATGAAGACCATGTTTTCCAGGGTGTCGACGACGGCCTGCCGCATGGCGCGATCACAACGGTCGGTGGCTTCGCTCATGGCTCATCTTTCTCGGAGCGGAATCGGGGAGGGTCAGTCCGGTTCGCCCAGCAAGTGTTCCAGTTTTTCCAGAAGGGCCGGGGGGTTGACCGGCTTGCTGAGAATCGCCAGGGCGCCCAGCCCCATCAGCTCCGCTTCCTTGGCCGGAGTGCCGGCGCTGCTCACCACCAGGACCGGAATCTGGTTGAGTTTCGGGTTGGCATTGATCCATTTGAGCAGGGTCTCGCCATCCATCACCGGCATATTCAGGTCGGTAATGACCAGATCGGTCGGGGCTTCCTTGACCCGGGCCAAGGCTTCCTTGCCGTTGGCGGCTTCCACGAGCTCGGCGCCGCCGCAGCCGATGATTTCCAGGCAGCGCTTGATGAACATCCGGGCCGTGGCCGAGTCGTCGGCGATTACGATGCGCTTCACGTCAGGTCTCCTTGATGCTCGCCAGGGACGATTCAACCTTGCGAAATTCCTCGTTGCATTCCAGCAGCAAGAGGGCCAGTTCGTCCTTGGAAATGGTGAAGTGATCGGTGTATCCCTGTTGCAGATGATATTTCATGGAGTCACTGCCCGTTCCATGACCACCCATCATGGCGAGGATATCCCCTAAATGCACGGCGTAGACCAGAGGCCGGAGGGTGATCTCGGCCGCGTCGGGATGATGGTGATGGCGAATGACCTGACGCAGGGATTCGGGCAGCTTCCAGTGTTGGGATAGTTCGAATCCGACTTCCGAATGGTCAAGGCCGACACGTTCCTGTTCGCCGGTCAGATAGTCGGTGGTGTTTCCCTGGGCGATATCGGCCACCAGCTCATTGGATGTGCCGCGCAGGAATTCGGACAAAATCGCCTTGCCGATGTCGTGCAGCAGTCCGGCGGTGAAAGCCAGGTCGGCGGGCAGCGGAGCACGGGCATGGCGGGCCACGGCGCGCGAGGCGATGGCGGTGAAGAGTTCGTGGCGCCAGAGTTGGCCGCTCTCCCCTTCGTAGCCTTCCAGGGGTTTGCCGAAAAATTCGTTGGTGCATTCGGCGATGGCGATGCCCACGACCAGGCGTTCCCCCAGATAGCTTACCGCATGGTCCACCGAGCTGATCTGGTGGACCAGCCCCATGGCCGCGGAGTTGACCACCCGCAAAATCCGCGCGGTGAGCAGGGAGTCGCATTTGACCAGGTCGATGATTTCCTTCATCTCGTGGTCCGCTCTGGCCGTCACCTGCAACAGCTGGTTGGCGATGGGGCTGAGCAGGGGCGCCGCCTGAATCGCCCGGGCAATTTCCGCGTGCTGGTTCGAGGTCGTCATGGGCGCTCCTATATCTTCCAGTTGGGCCGGCCGGGGGAGGAAAGGATCACCTCGCCGGTCTTGACGGATACCGAGACGGTGCGGCTGAAGGTGCCGCCGACATCCTCGGAACGGGGGCCCAGCCCGTAGGACCAGAGGATTTTCTTGATCGCCAGAAGATTGCGTTTACCGATGTTGAAGGTGTCGTTATGGTCCATGATGGCGGCACCGCCGGCCAGCTTGATGATCAGCCCCTTGCCTTTCGGTTGGCAGCCGTGGCGGGCCATCTCCTGCAGCAGCAACGGAACACCGGTGTCGGCGAAGTAGCCCGGTTTTTCCTTGGCCTTGATCAGGTTGATCTTCGACTCCGGCAGGGCGACGTGGACCATTCCCACGGTGCGGGTCTGCGGGTCGAGGAGGACCACCGCGATGCAGGAGCCCAAGGCGTAGGTCTTGATCTCCGCGTCCGGTTGATTGCTGGCGCCCAAATCGCCGATGCCGAGAACCATTTGACTCATGGGGTGCGCTCCGAAAGCAGCCGGATCGTCGCCGGAGCGATATCCGGTAAAGGCACCAGGCGTTCGGCGCCCCCCTTTTCATAGGCCACCTTGGGCATGCCGAAGACCACCGAGGTCGCTTCGTCCTGAGCCAGGGTGCGCGCTCCGGCCTGGCGCATGGCGAGCATGCCGCCGGCACCGTCCCCGCCCATGCCGGTGAGCATGATGCCGATGGCGTTGGCCCCCACCTGCTCGGCCACCGAATGCATGAGGACGTCGACGGAAGGACGGTGACCGCTGACCAACTCGCCGTCGTCGCAGGTGACCTGATAGATCCCCCCCGAGCGGCGCACGCGCATGTGCTTGCCGCCGGGCGCCACCAGCACCCGGCCGGTCATGATCCGGTCACCGGTTTCCGCTTCCTTGACCTCCATGGCGCAGAGCTGGTTGAGGCGGTCGGAGAACATCTTGGTGAAGCCCGCCGGCATGTGCTGGACGATGACCACCCCCGGCATGTTGCCGGGGAAGCCGGTGATGACGCTCTTGATCGCTTCGGTGCCGCCGGTGGAAGCACCGATGGCGACGACCTTGTCCGTCGATTCGGCCAAGGCCTTCACCGGGCGGGTGAGCCCCCGGCCGGGGAGCTGGTCGCGGCGGTTCTTCCAGTGGCTGACGTTGACCGTCGAGGCGATCTTGACCTTGGTGCGCAACTCGGCGAGCATGGCGTTCAAGCCCTGAGCCATGTTCGAGGTCGGTTTGGCGACGAAGTCGACGGCTCCCGCTTCCAGGCAGTCGAGGGTGATCTGCTTGCCGGTCTGGGTCAGGGAACTGACCATCACCACCGGAATCGGATACTGGGGCATGAGTTTGCGCAGGAACTCCAGGCCGTCCATGCGCGGCATTTCCACATCCAGGGTCATCACGTCCGGCTTGCACTTGACGATCAGATCCCGGGCCGAATAGGGGTCGACGGCCGCCCCGACGATCTCCAGGCCGGGGTCCATGCCCAGCCCCTGGGTGAGGATCTGTCGCACCAGGGCCGAGTCGTCGACGATGAGCACGCGGATTTTACGGGTCATCTTCCAGCCTCTTTCTGATAGGTGGCGGGCATCAGATAGTTGTAGAGGGACTGGGAACGGCCGATGGTCTCCGAATGGCCGATGCACAGGTAGCCGCCCGGTTCGGTGAACTGGTGAAACTTGCCGACCAGGGCTTCCCGGGTCGGCTGATCGAAATAGATCATCACGTTCCGACAAAAGATGATGTGAAACGGCTTCTTGAACGGAAACTGGACGTTCATCAGGTTGAAACGGCGAAAGGTCGCCTCGTTTTTCAACCGGTCGATCACCCCCCAGTTGCCGTCGGGCAGGCGCCGGAAATATTTTTTGCGCAAGGCTTCGGGAACATCGGCGATTCGTTCCTCGGCGTAGACCCCGGCGCGAGCGATGGAGAGCGCCCGGTCGGAGATGTCCGTTGCCAGAATCCCCGCCGACCACTGGCCGTAATTGGCGCCGAAGAATTCCGCCAACAGCATGAGCAGCATGTACGGCTCCTCGCCGGTCGAGCA
>DIVU01000142.1 GCA_002423365.1 Desulfuromonadaceae bacterium UBA6124
CCGAAGAGTACGAGCGTTACGCCCAGGTGCAGAAGCGGGTAGTGGCCGGGCTGCTGGAGCGTTTGGCCCCCCTCGGCACCTTCTCCGGTCCGATCCTCGAAGTCGGTGCCGGTACCGGTGCCCTCGCCCGGCGCATCGCCGAAAGCTATCCCCAGTTGCCTTTGGTCGTCACCGATCTGGCCCACGGCATGACCTGTCAGGCGGCGGCACGACTGCCGGGCGCTTCGGCCCTGGATGCCGACGCCGGCTGTCTGCCCTTTGTCGACCGCTCTTTTGGGCTGATGCTCTCGGCCTCCATGTATCAGTGGATTATCGATCTGCCCGCCGCTTTCGCCGAAAGCGCGCGGGTGCTCAAGTCCGACGGCCACTTTGTCTTCGCCCTTTTCGGCACCCGCACCCTGTGCGAACTGCGCTCCTCCCATCGCCGGGCGCAGGCCGAGATCGACGGTGGCCGTCCCTCCCACACCCAGGAGTTTCCCTCCCGGGAGGAGGTCGCAGAGGCGCTGCGGTCGGCCGGTTTTGTCGGGATTTCGGTGGAGAGCGTCGATGAGCGGGAGCTCCATCCCGACGTCCCCAACCTGTTGCGCGCCCTGAAAAAGATCGGGGCCCAGAATGCCAGCCGCTCGGGTCCGTCCGGTCTCGCCTCGCGTCGGGTCATGGAACGGATGATGGAACTCTATCGTCGGGAACACGGCCGGGAGGGGATGATTCCGGCGACCTACGAAGTGATTTACGGTACGGCTCGCCGCCCCTGAGCGGAAAGAAACAGCAACGGGCGCCTTCGCGATAGCGAGGCGCCCGTATTTGTTTTCCGGTATTCCGAAGGGTTAAACGGGAGATCGGCCTGAGGGAATGCTCAGCGGCAGGACATGCACTCGAAGAGGGCGCCGACGATCTTGCGGGCCTCTTCGCAGACCACCTGGTAGTAAACCTCCACCCCTTCCCGGCGCCCCTCGATAATCCCCTTGTTTTTCAGTAGGGCGAGATGCTGGGAGACGGTGGCCTGGGGCAGTTCGAGACATTCCCAGATCTTTTTCACATTGCATGACTGGGACATCAGTCCGGCGACGATTTTCAGGCGCACCGGATGACCCAGAACCTTGAGGATTTCCGCCTCTCGGTCGAAACTTAACGTCTTGTCGAATTCCACGGCTGGTTCCATCGGCAACCTCCCCCCTGCTTGCACAGGCGTCCCTTCGGAAATAATCAAATATATGAATTTGAATTATGCGCTTTTGCCCCGGGCGCTGTCAATAAATTTCATGAGGATAAAAAGCCTTGCGCCCCCGGATAGTTAACCCGGGGGCGCAAGGCTTTAAGCGGATCTTTCAGACGCCGGCGGCGGTGAAGGCGGCACTGACGATGGCCTGGGCTTCCTGCTGAATCTGTTTGAGATGCTCGGCCCCCTTGAAGGATTCGGCGTAGATTTTATAGATCTCCTCGGTTCCCGAGGGGCGGGCGGCGAACCAGCNNTCGGCGCCGTTGGCCGGAGCGCGGGTGAGCTTGGCAGTGATCGGCTCGCCGGCCAGGGTCGCGGCGCTGATCATCTCCGGGGAGAGTTTTTCCAGCACCGCTTTTTGCGCGGAAGTGGCGACGGCGTCGATGCGATCATAGACCGGTGCGCCGAAACGGGCTGTCAGTTCCTGATAGTGCCGGGCCGGATCGCGACCGGTGACGGCGGTGATCTCGGCGGCCANNGTCCAGACCGTGCCGTCCCGGCGCAGGAAGGAAGCGCCGGCGCTCTCCTCGCCGCCGAAACCGTAGGAGCCATCGACCAGGCCGTCGACGAACCACTTGAAGCCGACCGGCACCTCGGCCAGGGGGCGCCCCAGGGACACCGCCACCCGGTCGATCATCGACGAGGAGACCAGGGTCTTGCCCACCGCCGCGTCTTTTCGCCAACCGGCGCGGTTGGCGAAAAGATAGTTGATCGCCACCGCCAGGTAATGGTTGGGGTTCATCAGCCCCGCCGAGGGGGTGACGATGCCGTGGCGGTCGAAATCGGGATCGTTGCCGAAGGCGATGTCGTACTTGTCCTTGAGCCCGATCAGCCCGGCCATGGCGCTGGCGGAGGAGCAGTCCATGCGGATCTTGCCGTCCTTGTCGACGCTCATGAAGCTGAAGGTCGGGTCGGGCCAGCCGTTGATGAGCTCGATGTTCAGCCCGTATTTCTCGGCGATGGGCCGCCAGAAACCGAGCCCCGAGCCACCCAGGGCGTCGGCGCCGATGCGCAGCCCGGCCCCCGCGATGGCCTCCATGTCGATGACGTTGACCAGATCCGCCACATAGGGGGTGACGTAATCGTACATTTGCGTGGTCGGCGCGGCTAGGGCGGCGACGAGGTCCAGCCGTTTGACCCCGCCCAGGGCGTCGCGCAGATAGCTGTTGGCCCGGTCGGCGATCCAGCCGGTGACGTCGGTGTCGGCCGGGCCGCCGTTGGGCGGGTTGTACTTGATGCCGCCGTTGTCCGGCGGGTTGTGCGACGGGGTGATGACGATGCCGTCGGCCTGATCCGCCCGGCCGCCGCGATTGGTGGCCAAAATGGCGTGGGAGATGACCGGTGTCGGCGTGTAGCCGAAATCTTTCGCGACGCGCGTCTCGACGCCGTTGGCGGCGAGCACTTCCAGGGCGCCGGCGTGGGCCGGTTCGGACAGGGCGTGGGTGTCCATGCCGAGAAAGAGCGGCCCGGAAATCCCCGCCTGCTTGCGGTAATCGCAGATCGCCTGGACGATGGCGAGGATGTGCCACTCGTTGAAGGTCTGTTTCGTCGCCGCGCCGCGATGCCCCGAGGTGCCGAAGGCGACCAACTGGGCGGGATCGTTCGGGTCGGGGCGGCGGGTGTAGTAGTCGCTGATCAGGCGGGGGATGTTGGGGAGCAGGCTTTTCGGGGCCGGTTGCCCGGCCAGGGGGTGCAGGGCCATGAATCAAATCTCCTCGGCGAAGGCGAAGAGGACGGCTGGCGTCCTCGGAAAAAAGGCAAAAGGGGGATGAAACCCTTGGAACTTAGCAGTTATTAAATTTCTGTCAAGACGCGGGATGAATTCATCCCCTGGCCGTCGCCACCGGACAATTCATGAGTTACAATAATAACCGTCGGCGCGATTCGAAACAACCCGTGGCTCGGTTCCGCGGTCGCCGCGACTATCCCTCAAGCATCAGGAGCCGCCCTTGGCCTCTCTCGATTTTGAACTGGAAAAACGGGTTTTTTACAAATTTTACGACGCCAATCGGGCACGCCTGAACAGCGTCAAGAACGGTTATATCCGGATGATCTCCCAGCTGCTCAAGGCGGCGGAGGTCGGCGAAGTGACGGCCGTGGAAGGGCGGGTCAAGGATCGGGATGAGTGCGTCAAAAAATTTCACCGCAAATACCAGAGTAAGCTGGAAGCCGCCGGTCAGCCCTATGAAATCAAGAACTATCTGAGCGATTTGATCGGCATTCGCATCATTTGTCCCTATGAAGACCAGATCGTTCCCGTCGCCGAAGTGCTCAAAGGGCATTTCCGCATTATCGACGTGACCGACAAGATCTCGGCCCTGGAAAGCACCGAGGATTCCTTCGGCTACAAAGGGCTGCATATGGATCTGGCCTTGCCCGAAGCGCGCGCGGCCTTGCCCAAGTTCGCCGCCTATGCCGATCTGCCCTTCGAGGTGCAGATCCGCTCCTTGATTCAGGACGCCTGGAGTGTCCTCGATCACAAGATCAAATACAAAAAATCGATCCCCAATGAGCTCAAACGCCGGATCAACGTTCTCTCCGCCCTCTTTGAGCTGGCGGACCGGGAATTTAAAGAGATCCGCAATGCCACCGAAGAATTGATCCAGAAGGCCAGGGTCGAACCGATCGGCGAGCCGACGGGGAGTAACGGTGGTGGCGCGGGGGAGGCAGCCGGAGCGGCGAGTGAAAAGACCGCGAACGCCTTCAATTTCCTGCGCATCGCCCGGCACTTCTTTCGTGATTTCGAATTCGAGGATTTCAAGGTCGACGGCTTTGTCGAGGATATCCTCAAACTCGACCACGATTTCAAAAAGTCCGATCTGCAGCGGAGCCTGATTGAAAATCTAAAAATCGTCCGCGAATATCGCGAAGCGTTTCTCGCCGAAAACGCCGATCGTACGTTCAGTCCCTACACTTCGATTCGTCACTGCCTCTATCTGTTCAATCGGGAAACCTTCGGCCGGATTCTCTCCCCAGGGGCGCGAGAGCGCTTTGAAGCCTGGTTGCGGCGGGCCGAGGGGTGACTGGCGCCTTCCGCCAAGCCTGTTGTATTGTCGCGGGGAAGTCCCTAGAATGACAAGGTAGCTTTGTTGTGGGGGAGGGAAGTTCAAGGTGTCCAGAAGTGTCGGCCTGCGTACTGAAATACTCGTCAACCTGGCGATTCTGCTGGGGGCGGCGCTGCTCTTTGTCGGTTTTCTGCTGCTCAAGTTGACCGAGAAGGAACTGGTTTCCCAGCGTGTCACCGGGGCGCTGGCGACGGTGGAAACCCTCGGCCGCTCCCTCAGCGCCGGGGATGAAGCTCCCGATGCGCGGGCGGCGCGGGCGCGGGCGGCGCTTATGCCGCTGGTCCATCCCGCCGGGCTGGTCGACTGGTCCCTGTATGATGCCGCCGGCCTGCCGCTGGCGAGTTTCGGTCCTCATCCCGCCGCCCATGAAAGCCCGGTGCCGGCGGGCAGGGAGGCGCGCGTCACCGTCGATTATTCCTCCAACTGGCTAGCCTCCGGTGCCGATGCTTCGGGCAGCCTGACCCTGGATGTCCCCCTGCTGCGCAACGGGGAGCGCCTCGGGTTGCTGCATGCCCGCTTTTCCCTTGCCGACATCGGCGAGCGCATCGCCGAGGCCCGCCGTCTGGTCTTCTTTTATGTCGCCGTCTACGGCGCCATCCTCATCCTCTTCGGCCTCTACCTGCTCGGGCGCAACGTCGTCCGCCCCATCGGCCGTCTCCGCTCCCTCACCGCCGAGGTCGCCGACGGCAACCTGGAGGCGAACCTCCCCGTCGAAGGCCCCCGGGAAATCGCCGAACTGACCGATTCCTTCAATCATATGATTTCCTCGTTACGCCGGACCCGCGACGAACTCATCCGCTCCGAAAAGATGGCATCCGTCGGCCATCTGGCGGCGGGGATGGCCCATGAAATCGGCAACCCCTTAGGCGCCGTCGTCGGCTATCTCGAACTGCTCAAGGGGGAGCTGCTTGATCCCGGCCAGCGCGATCTCGCTGAGCGCTCCCTGGCCGAGGCCGGGCGCATCGACCGCCTGGTCCGCGAACTGCTCGACTTCGCCAAGCCCGCCGCCGCTGTCAGTGAAGCCTTCGATCCCGCCGCCCTCGGGCGCGAGGTGCTCGACCTGCTCCGGCATCAGGGGGTCTTCGACCAGCGCCGGCTTTTCGACGAACTCCCCGCTGGGCTCCCCAGCATTCACATGGACCCGCACCGCCTGCAACAGGTGCTGGTCAACCTGCTCCTCAACGCCCGCGACGCCACCACGGTGGGAGGTGCCATCCGCCTTTCCGGCGCCGTGGAAGGGGAGTGGGTCCGGCTCGCGGTCAAGGACAGCGGCTGCGGCCTGAGCGAAGAGGTCCGCGCCCATCTCTTCGACCCCTTCTACACCACCAAAGCCTCCGGGCGCGGCCTCGGTCTGGCCATCTGTCAACGCATCGTCGAAGATGCCGGCGGACGCATCGAGGTGATTTCAACGCCGGGGTTGGGGAGCGAGTTTCGGGTTTGGCTCAAGGGCGGGTGAGGCGTGAGGTGTAGGGGCGATTCATGAATCGCCCGGTTTTCGCGGGACCGCAGCGTGACGATATCCAAGGAAAATCCATGAAGCCGATTCTGATCATCGATGACGAAGGGCCGATGCGGCATATGTTGCGGCTGGTTCTGGAGAAACAGGGCTATGCCGTGGTCGAGGCCGAGAGCGGCGCGGCGGCGTTGACGGTTATCGCGGAGCGGGAGTGCCTGCTCGCCCTCTGCGACATCCGCATGCCCGATATGGATGGTCTCGCCTTTCTCCGCGCCCTGCACGAGAAACACATCCATCTCACGGTCATCATGATGAGCGCCTACGGTTCCGTCGATACCGCCCTGGAATGCATGAAACAGGGGGCCTACGACTACATCTCCAAGCCCTTCAAGCCCGACGAGGTGGTGCTGGCGGTGAAGAAGGCCGAGGAGCGCCTCGGCCTGCAACAGGAAAACGCCCGCCTCAAACAGGCCCTTGTCGGGGAACGGCGGGGGCGTGAACCGATTTACGGGAGCGAGGCGATGGCGGCGGTCATGGCCCGGGTCGCGACCCTGGCCGCCGTGACCTCGCCGGTCCTCATCACCGGCGAGACCGGCAC
>DIVU01000119.1:0-148 GCA_002423365.1 Desulfuromonadaceae bacterium UBA6124
CCACGCCCATGCGTTCCAGATGACGGGTCCAGGTCAACTCATCCCCGAGCAACCCCCGGACGCGGCAGGCCTCTCCAGCGGGATCGGCGGTCTCGGGAAAGAGCACGGCATCGATTACGACCAGGCAGCGCACTTCGATGCGCAGACG
>DIVU01000119.1:157-6375 GCA_002423365.1 Desulfuromonadaceae bacterium UBA6124
CGCACGCCGTTTTCAAATTGTTCCTGACGCAGGGTGGTTGCCATGCTCCCTACCCTTTCCGCCGCTCGGACTCGACCCAGTCGATGCGGCTGAAGAGACCGTGGAGGATACGCACTTCCCGGTCGTTAAGCCCGGCGCGGCCGAAGATGCGGCGGAAAGAACGGAGAATGTGCTCGGGATTCTGGGCGTCGAGAAATTCGATATCGAGCAATGTGCGGCGCACGTGCGCGTAGAGTCCCTCCAGGGTGCGGTTCTCGGCGAGTTTCTTGCGCCCATGTTGGCGACCTTCCAGCTCGCCGAAGGTCTTGGCCGTCTCATAGAGGCAAAGGGAGACAGCCTGGGCGAGGTTCATGGACGGTAGGGCATCGGCAGTAGGGATGGTGATGAAACGCTGGCAGAGATCGAGTTCCGCCGTCAGCAAGCCGCTATCCTCGCGGCCGAAGACCAAGGCGACCCGACCCTTTTCGGTCAGGGGGAGCAACTCCCGCGCGGCCTCGTCAGGGTGGAGGAAGTCCTCCCGGTACTTGCCGAAGCGGCGGGTGGTGCCGAGACAAAGGTGACAGTCGGCCACGGCTGCGGGGAGATCGCCGAAGATTCGCGCCGACTCCAGCAGACCGCCGGCCTTGACCGCCATGCGCCGGGCTTCGTCGGAGAGGTGATCGGCGCTGGGATTGACCAGGCGCAGATCGGTAAAGCCGAAATTCATCATCGCCCGGCAGACCGAACCGATATTCAGCGCCCCCTGGGGCTCGACCAGGACCACGGCGACCTGACTGAGGTTCATGGCGGCATCCTTCATCCCAAATCTCCCAGGGCGTATTGGACGAGGGCCGCGCCGACGATGGCCGCCGTCTCCGTGCGCAGGATCCGCCCGCCGAGACTCACCGGCAAAATCCCCGCCCCTTGCGCCTGGGCGGCCTCTTCGGGAGTGAAGCCCCCCTCGGGACCGACCAGCAGTGCAATACGTTCCGGCCGTTGACCGCGCAGCGCTTCCTTGAGGGTCCAACCCGCCGCCCCTTCGTAAAACATCAGCCGCAGCTCGCTCTCGGCGCATTCGGCCAGTACTTCGGACCAGTCAAGAACCGGCGCCAGTTCCGGGAGCATTCCCCGGCGACACTGATAGGCGGCGCGGCGCAGCACCTCGGGCCAGCGATGGGACTTTTTCTGCGCGGCATCGCGCTCGTCAAGGGTCGCGGAACGCTGCGAGACATAGGGGACGATGCGGCGGACGCCAATTTCAGTGAGTTTCTGCAGCACCAGCTCGAAGCGCTCCTTTTCCGGCAGGGCCTGATAAACGACGATTTCCACAGGACTTTCAGGGGGGACGGAAAACTTCTGGAAAGGAATGAGGACGCGTCGGCCCTCATCGTCGTGCAGTCGGGCGCGATGAAAGTCGCCCGCACCATCGACCAGGGTGAAGATCTCGCCGGGCCGGGCCCGCCAGCAGTCCAGCGCCGTCGTCAGACCTTCGGTAAGGGGGATTTCCCGTTCCAGCGCCACCCTTCCGACCACCCGCAAAAGACTCTCTACACCGCCCCGGTTAACGCATGGACGGGGCAAAGCCGGCCTCCCGGAAACGGGCAAATCGGCGGCGCGCCGCCTCCGCCAAATCATCGTCGTGGATTTCGGCGAAATCGATGATCCGCTCGAACTGCTGAGCGAATTGGAAGGAAGCGGGATTGCCCATGATCAGCACCCGCGCGCCGTTGGGATTGCGTTCCTCGACGGTGATCACCACCGGCTCGTCGAGGCAGTCGACGGCGCCGTTGTCGAAGGAGTGGGGAAGAAAAGAACCCTTTTTCCAGGTCCACATGAAACGGTCAAGGGTCACCGCCTGGTTGTCGTCCTGCACCATAATCAGCACCCGCTCCCCGGAAGTGAAGAATTCCTCGGCCAACTCGCAAAGATGCAGGGCTTTTTCGGGCTTCTTCAGCTTGACGAATTCAACCTTGGGCATGGCGCCGAACCTTTACGAGCTTAAGCGAAAAGACGGAAACTGAATCATCAGGCGGCCGCGCCGATCGCCGCGCGGGCACGGGCGGCACCCAAATCGATGGCCTGCACGTTGAGGGGGATGAAGCGATGGTTGCGCTCCGGCAAGGCGTCGGTCAGGGCTGCCTTGAGGGCATCGAGGGAGACGGCGCCGGTCAACTCGGCGTAAGCGCCGATAGCGATCATATTGAGCAGCCGGGCATCGCCGATTTCGATGGCCAGTTCGTTGAGGGGCAGACGCAGCACCCGCAGGTCGGAACGGCCATCCCCACTCTCTTCGATCAAGGAGCTGTTGACGATGCACAACCCACCGGCCCGCACCCGGCCGAAGTATTTCTCCATGGAGAGTGGATTGAGCAAAATCGCCGCGCCGGGATTGCCGATGACCGGCGAACCGACTTCACCGTCGGCGACCACCACCGTGCAGGTCGCCGCTCCGCCCCGCTTCTCGACACCGTAGGCGGGGAAATAAGAGGTGTTGCGCCCCTCGCGGATGGCTGCGTAGGCCAGCAGGTTGCCGATCAGCAGAATGCCCTGGCCGCCGAAACCGGCCATGAAAACCTCATGATTCATTGTCTTCTCCATCAGCGCACCCGATTCAAGCGGCGCTCGTATCCTTGAAGGTCGCCAGGGGGAAATAGGGGATCATCTCCTCACCAATGCGGGCATTGGCCTTGAGGGGATCCATCCCCCAGTTGGTCGGGCAGGCCGAGAGCACTTCGACGAAGGAAAAACCCCGCCCCTGGATCTGGGTCTCGAAGGCCTGCTTGATGACCCGTCCGGCCTGCACCACGTTTTTTGGGGTATTGACCGCCACCCGGGCGCTATAGGTCACCCCTTCGAGTTGGGCCAGCAGTTCGGCCATGCGGATCGGATAGCCGTCGTTGGCGACATTACGCCCGTAAGGGGAAGTGGAGGTTTTCTGGCTCGGCAACGTGGTCGGGGCCATCTGCCCGCCGGTCATGCCGTAGGTGGTGTTGTTGACGAAAATGACCGTCATCCCCTCCCCCCGGTTGGCGGCGTGAATAATTTCGCTGGTGCCGATGGCCGCCAGATCACCATCCCCCTGATAGGTGAAGACGAACTTGTCCGGGCAGGCGCGCTTGACGCCGGTCGCCACCGCCGGCGCCCGGCCGTGGGGCGCTTCGACCACGTCGATGTCGAAGTAGCCGTAGAGAAAGACGCTGCAACCCACGGAAGCGACGCCGATGGTCTTCTCCTGCACGCCGAAGTGGTCCATCGCCTCGGCGACCAGCCGGTGGATGGTGCCGTGCTGGCAGCCGGGGCAAAAGTGGGTCTGAACATCCTTGAGGGAAACGGGATGGGCGAATACCTGTTGCAGAGCGCTCGACATGATCAATCCTTGTAATGCTTACGAATCTGGGCCAGAAGCTCTTCCGGGGTTGGCAGGGAGCCGGCTCCCGGCGGCCGGCCGTAGAAAAAGACATCAGCATCGCGGGCCACGGACAGGCGCACGTCCTCCACCATCTGACCGGTGTTGAGCTCGAAGCAGAGCACCCGCTTGGCGACTGCGGTGGCGTCGGCGAAGGCTTTATCCGGGAAGGGAAAAAGGGTGATGGGGCGTAGCAGGCCGACCTTGAGCCCCTCTTCGCGGGCCATGCGAATGGCGGTCTTGGCGATGCGCGCGGTCACGCCGAAGGCGGTCACCAGCAGCTTGGCATCGTCGAGGCCGGCGGTTTCGCAGCGCACTTCCCGCTCGCGCAGCTCCTGATACTTGCGGTGCAGCTTCCAGTTGTGGGCTTCGAGCTCACCGTCGCCAAGGTAGAGGGATTTGACCACCCGCTGGGCGCGGCCGTCCTTGCCGGAAACGGCCCAGTCCTTGGCCGGGAGATCAGCGGGAGCAACGTAAGGATGGGGAATCAGCGCCTCTTTCATCTGCCCGAGGACGGAATCGCCCAGCAGCATGGCCGGTACCCGGTAGCGATCGGACAGATCGAAGGCGAGCATGGTCAGATCGTACATCTCCTGCACCGAATTCGGCGCGAGGACGATGGTGTGATAACCGCCGTGACCGCCCCCCTTCACCGCTTGAAAGTAGTCGGACTGGGAGGCGTCGATGCCGCCGAGGCCGGGACCGCTGCGGGCGATGTTGACGATCAGCCCGGGCAGCTCGCTCCCCGCCATGTAGGAGATCCCCTCCTGCTTGAGGGAGATGCCGGGACTGGAGGAGGAGGTCATCGCCCGCTGGCCGCAGGCGCTGGCGCCGAGCAGCATGTTGATCGAGGCGATTTCACTCTCGGCCTGGATGAAGGTGCCGCCGACCTTGGGGAACTCGCGGGAGATGTATTCGGGAATGTCGCTCTGGGGGGTGATGGGATAACCGAAATAGAAGCGGCAGCCCGCTTCGATGGCCCCCATGGCGACGGCTTCGTTGCCTTTGACCAACAGACGTTTCTGCAAAACGACCTCCAAACGATCCGGTCTCCCGCGCGTATTCGGCGAGGCGCGGACCGCGCTGAGAATATCAGGCGATGTTGACTTTCTTGAAGATGGTAATGGCCACATCCGGACAGATCCGGGCGCACATGGCGCAAGAGACGCATTTCTCCTGATCCTCGTCGCTGATGACCGCCGGCAGGAAGCCCTGGCGGTTGAGCTTGTCGCTCATGCGGATCAGGCCGTAGGGACAGGCGGTGGTGCAGAGTCCGCAGCCCTTGCAGCGCAATTCATCGATCACAACTTTTGGCACGATGGATATCCTTCCCGACTCAACCCACTTTTAGATAACGACAAATCTTGGCGTTTCAATCAAGTTTTCGAAATTAACAAACACCCCCGCGGGCGTCAATGAAAAACTCCCCGGCAGGATTTACCCGGATGAAGCAAAGGGGCGATCCGACAAAGTGGATCGCCCCTGGCACATCGTTGCGAAAAATTCGAATCAGCCGAGCAGACGAGGCATCATGGCGT
The DNA here is from genome assembly GCA_002423365.1 of Desulfuromonadaceae bacterium UBA6124. Classification (GTDB taxonomy): domain Bacteria; phylum Desulfobacterota; class Desulfuromonadia; order Desulfuromonadales; family Trichloromonadaceae; genus Trichloromonas. The sequence goes on from DIVU01000119.1 coordinate 5,081, forward strand.
GCCCTTCGCGCAAGTGCAGTCCGGTGGAGAGGGCGGCATTTTCCCCATAACCCGCGACCTTACCCACCGGCGGGAACTCTCCGGCCGAGCCAAAGAGGATGTAGGGGACGGGATCGAGGGTGTGGGTCATTTTGCGCACCGGGGTGGGATGATCGGGGAGAACCAGCACCCGGTGGTCGCCCAAAGCCGGCAGTCCGGCCAGCACCGTACCGACCACCAGTTCGTCGAAGGCCTCAATGGCGGCGATCTTGTCTTGCAGGTTGCCGGAATGGGCCGCTTCGTCCGGCGCCTCCACATGCAGGTAAACGAAATCACGACTTTCCAGAGCCTTGAGGGCGGCCTCGGCTTTGCCCCGATAGTTGGTGTCGAGATAGCCGGTGGCACCGGGAACCTCGATGACATCCAATCCGGCGCAGACGCCGATCCCCTTGATCAGGTCGACGGCGGAGATGACCGCGCCACTGACCCCGAATTTCTGTTTCATCGTCTCCATGCGCGGAGCGCGTCCGTGGCCCCAGAGCCAGATGGAGTTGGCCGGGGCCAGATCGGCATCCATCCGCCGGTCATTGACCGGGTGCCCCTTGAAGAGCATCTGCGCCGAGGTCATCAGATTGATGAGGGTCTCGGCTCCTTCCCCCCGGGGCAGGTGGTCCTCGATGCTCTGGTGGGTAAGGTCGTGGGGCGGAGTGAAGGTCAGTTTGTCCTTACCCCCCTTCCAGACCATCAGATGCCGGTAGGAGACCCCGGGATAGAACTGGAACTCGTCGCCGCCCAATTCTTCCTGCAGGGTGGCGATGAGCTCCCGCGCCTCGGCGGTGGTGATATGCCCGGCGGAGAAGTCCTCCATATAGAGCTTGCCGTAATGAGGGAGCAACGTCACCAGGTTGAGACGAAAGGCGACATCCCCGGGGCCCAGTTCCACCCCCATGCTCGCCGCTTCGAGGGGCGAACGGCCGCTGTAGCAGGTCGCGGGATCGTAGCCGAAAACGGAGAGATTGGCGACGTCGCTGCCGGGATGAAAGCCCTGGGGAACGGTCTCCATCAGGCCGACCTCCCCCTTTTGAGCCAAAGCGTCCATGTTCGGAGTGTGGGCATGTTCCAGGGGCGTCCGTCCGGACAGTTCCTCCAGGGGTTCATCGGCCATGCCGTCCCCCAGCAAAACGATATATTTCATGGTCTCCTCGTAAATAGATGGTTTCCCGGCCCCGCCATGAATCAGCCTCGGGGATGATGCCGCTCGTGAATCTGGCGCAAGCGTTCCCGGGTCACCTGGGTGTAGATCTGGGTGGTGGAAA
>DIVU01000357.1 GCA_002423365.1 Desulfuromonadaceae bacterium UBA6124
ACCCTGGGACAGCGGGATAAGCCTCCTTTTTTGTAATGTGGTTAGTTTTTATTGCATTCGTAAATTCTAAACAAAATAGAACAGATAAAGAAATGCAGGCTCTAAATGATGCCTACGGACAGATGTTCAATGGTTGGGCATCGTTTATATTTGATCATTATCCAGAACAACTTAGACACAATCGTATGTCATTTGTTATTAATTATGTTAATGAGCATTTAATTGAACTTCAACAAAGATGTATTCAATATAATGATGTTTTTAGTTGCGATCGTGGATCTGTATTGGTTACGTCGTATGAAGACATGGAAAATTATATACCAAACAATATTATCGTATTGTTATTAAATAATTTATATGAAAAGAAAATTGAGCATGATGAAAATCAGAATTTAGACAAAGAATTTGTAAATGGTTTTAAGATTTTGTTTTTATCAACTATGGAGGAGGCGGTGGAAGATTTTCGCCTTCTTCAGGTTTGATGCCCGCATTTTTAGCGAACGATTGCCGCCGCAGACATCGCTAAGATTGAGGGGTATGGGATAGCGTCTAATCGGGGATCGCCTTCAAATTCGGTCCATCGAGTGGCTGGATCTCGGAGATGTCGAGCGCGGGAAGATTTACGGCCGCCTCGATTGCTGGGCCGGCGTCAGTGATATTCTGCCAGTTCTCTTTGATCAGTCTGATGGACCCCTCATCCCTCGGATCATTAAGCAAATCCTTGTGGTGGGCAGCGCAATTGTAGGCGCGGATAAAAGCCTTGCGTGCCTTGGAGTCCAGGTAGAGGCAATTGTCAATCCACCATGCTTGGCATTCAACGACAGTCTTTATGCAGTCCGGCGTGTGGACATTTGACATCAGCTTTTGCCATAGGCGGTAGGCCTCCTGATGCGCATGAAAGCGGCGGTCGACTACGGCAAGCCTCAGTTGGGACACCGATCGCTGATGCTCGATCAGTTGGTCGAAACCTGACTTAATCTGTTGCTGGATTTGTTGCTGGGTTCGGGTGATGGCTTCGGCGTCCTGCTTTGTGGCGAGGTTTTCGCCTTTCTTGGTCAAGTAACCTCCCAAGAAAGGACGCAAGGACCAACCAAGAAATGCTGACACCAAAGCGATCAGCGCGACGATGGTGGCGTCCATCCGTTGTTCCCCCCTTATTGCAGCGAGTGAGAACTTACCCGCACCTAAGATACTTGTCGAGGCGGTCGAGATAGAACAGGGCGCGGAGGGAGGCACGGATATTTGGCGGCAGGCGGGGGACTTAGTGGTGGGACGGCCGTTCCGAAAAACCTAACAAACAGTGCAATAAACGCGGTGTCCCACTGTCGCTTATCTCTTTGATCTAGAATATTTGTTTTAGCCCGTGATTGAATGCACGGAGTCAGGAGATTTCGTAGAGTTGGACGGAGGGTAAGGGTAGCAAATGACGGACAAGCTCGACGACGACAGCCTTAAAGGACCATCTTGAAGCACTACAAAGGCATTTCTGAGCAGTGCGGAAACTTTTGGTGTTGGCTGGCATTTTGGGTCGCAATGGGGCGCTATTCCGGTCGGATTTCCTCAAAACCGCCGCCTTTTCCGCACCACAAGGCGCAGAGGATGGCGGTTTTCCTCGGGTTTCCTGACCGAGCGAATTCTTGACATCGTAGGGGTCGCTGGTTCAATCCCAGCTGCGCCCACCATCGAAACCCCTGGGGAAACCTGGGGGTTTCGCCTTTTTGGGGCATGGGCCTTTCCTTCGCCATGCTTCAGTCTGGGTCGCAATTGGGGCGCAGTCGACACCTCAGCCATGCAAAATCCCGAAGCCCAGCTCGCGGTGGGGTTCTTCTGGGCAAGCGAGACATCAAGACACTTCGCCGCCGCACTCTCCCCCGTAACAGCGATCTCATCGTTGCACGGCTCATCTCCGAGACGTCCGGCGGCTGGAAGGCTGTGTCCCACGATTGGCTGGCGTCACAGCCAAGGTCTTGCAGCTATGGCACCGTCAACTCTCGCTATCACCGAAATTCGCGGGTCGGGCTGGGGCCGAGATGTTCGTCCTACGTGAGACCGCCAAGATCGTGACAGCGTGCGAACAAAGCGGACAAGCGGACGACACCAAGAAACCACTGGTTGACAAACTTTCGAAACATATTTGCGGCTTGATTGTGGCGCCCGCGCGAAAATTGGGCATCGCCAATAAATGCAGAATCGTAAAATTGGGAGAAATAAACGTGAAGAATGTCACGAAGCTCGCTGTTGGTACGCTTTTCTTCGGTTCGGTCATGTTCACATCCGCGTGTCAGACGACGGGGATGCACTATACGGAATGGAGACTCATCAATCCGGAGCAGGCGGACCTGAACATACCGTCCCTGATCCCTGCGGAAATGATTAAGAAAGTACAGACGAGAACTCGCGACAATAAGTACGTGGAAAATGAGGTGGCGCTTTCGTCCCCAAATGCAGAGGGCAGTGTGTTTACCGAGCGGTTCCAGCGCGGCTGGTACAATCCGCAGGTGGAATCGCAGGTAAGGGACCGGGACGCGTTCTTGGAGAGGGTCGACCGGAATTATCAAAACTCACGTCAAGTTGAGCCAATTTCGTACAAGGGAAGTTTGTCTGGCTATAGCGCCATTGCCGACCGGAAGAGCGATGGCAAGGCGTGCTATGTTTCTTTTACGGGATATGACTTCATGCCCTACAATGGGGACAGTATGGACGGCGTCGGCAAGCCGGACACCCTTGTTTCGGTAAGCTTGTGCGGGGAAGATGCCAGCGGGGCGGTGTTCGCCAAGCTCTACAGCGGCGTCGAGCGGAACGCAAACTAGCCACTACGGAAACCAAGGTACACCCGCCGTTAACAATAAGCTCGGGCGTGCCCGGGAGATCCATGAAGGAATACCCAAAATGAAGAAAACGTTCTTTGTCGCCGTTGCCGTTGCTTTGGCTCTGGCCGGCTGTGTCACCGCGCAGGAACAACATGCCGAGGCCCGGTCAAAGTTAAGCGGGGCGACGGCTCCGTCGACCTATGCATTCGAAGATGCCGACTGGGGCATCGCGTCAACCGAAAATCTTCGACTTGAGAAAGAGAAACTTCATTCTTCAACGCCGACGACCGTGCCCGGTGTGAAGACAATCAAGACAGCGGAGTTGCTGCCCCTCCTGAAATCCGTCAATCCGCCAATCGTGCTTGATACCTTGGGCGGAAGTGGTCATGCGACGCTGCCGGGAGCCTACTGGCTCAGGGGCGCGGGCACAGGCGAACGCTTCGACGACGCAATCCAAAGCCGCCTCGAAACCAAGGTGGCCGCTCTTACGAATGGCGCCAAGGCACAATCCATAGTCACCCTCTGCCTTAGTGCCGAGTGCTGGCTTTCCTACAACACGGCACTGCGCCTAAAGCGGATGGGCTACACCAATGTCCAGTGGTATCGCGGCGGCGTGGATGCGTGGAAAGCTGCTGGCTTGCCGATGGCACCTGCCATTCTTGAACAATGGTAGCCCGACAACGAGCACATGGAGCGTCCAATGAAGAGGATTTTTTCGACAATCGCCGTTGTTACCTTGCTTTTGAACGGCTGTGCGACGGTCGGGTTTCCGAAATCGGGTACCCCGTCACCCTACGATGGCAAATGGACCGGCTCGCTACCGAGCAAAAGCGCGTCCTGCGCGGCCATCAACCTCGTGGCAAAGGGCGAAGTGCGATACGGCTACATGATTGCCGAGGTGTTCGATGGAACCATGAAAAAGTACGACCTGTGGGGGCAGATCGCCCCGGATGGGACCTTGAAAGGCAATATCGGCTCCGCCGGCGTGACCGGCGCCACGGCTAGCGTCCGTTTCAATGGCAACGACGCGAACGGCACCTGGACGGCATCGCAGTGCGACGGAACGGTTGCCCTCAAACGGCTGTAGACCTTCGAGAGACCACGGCGGGACCGGGCTATTCCGGGAACTGGTCCCGCCGTCCACGAAACCATGTCCGCCCGCCTCAGGCCGGGTCGGTCAGTGTTGCAATCGCCGGTTGACTGATTCAAGTGACGGTGACAGGCTCCTGCTGAATAATACTACTGGGGGGGGAATCGACATGTCTGCGATATCTCGAACGATACTTGTCTTCGGCTTGGCCGCCGTTCTGGGAGGTTGTGCCGTCGGGAGAAGTGTCGTTCCGCTTGAGCAAGCTCAGGCCATCCAGAACCCGGCCTCGGGGATAGCGGTCAAGATAAAGTCCGTCGAGGATGCGCGGGTTTTCGAGGCGGCGCCGAAAGACCCCTCCACGCCCTCCTTGCAAGATGGCGAGATCGGCAACGGCGCAATCACCGCCAGGGCCATTGC
>DIVU01000114.1:0-178 GCA_002423365.1 Desulfuromonadaceae bacterium UBA6124
GTGAAGGTGCGCAAGAAGGCGCGCTCGGTCGATATGGCCAAATGCACCGGCTGCGGCGTCTGCATGACCAAATGTCCGCAGAAGAAGATCCCCAACAGCTTCGACCGCAACCTGGGAACGCGACCGGCCATCTACGTCCCCTTCCCTCAGGCGGTGCCCAACACCCCGGTCATCGACC
>DIVU01000114.1:233-3151 GCA_002423365.1 Desulfuromonadaceae bacterium UBA6124
GTCGGCGCCATCGTCGTCGCCACCGGTTTCAAGCTCTACGACATCACCGAAAAACCGAAGGGCTCGGCGATCAAGGGCTACGGCGAATTCGGCCACGGCAAGATTCCCGACGTCATCGACGGCCTCACCTTCGAGCGGCTGGCCTCGGCCTCCGGCCCCACCGGCGGCAAGATTCTGCGCCCTTCCGACGGCAAGGAGCCAAAGGCCGTGGTCTTCGTCCAGTGCGTCGGCTCCCGCGCACGGGAAAAGGGAATCTCCTACTGCTCGAAAATCTGCTGCATGTACACCGCCAAGCACACCATGCTCTACAAACACAAGGTGCATGACGGCCAGGCCTACGTCTTCTTCATGGATGCCCGCACCCCCGGCAAGGGCTACGACGAGTTCTGGCGGCGCTCCATCGAAGAGGAGGAAGCGGTCTACATCAGGGGCATGGTCAGCCGCCTCTACCAGAAGGGGGATAAGGTGGTGGTGATGGGCAGCGACATCGCCGTCGGCATCCAGGTGGAGATCGAGGCCGACCTGGTGGTGCTGGCGACGGCGGTACAGCCCCGCGAAGGCGCCGACCTGCTCGCCCAGAAGTTGGGGATTTCCTACGACCAGTACCACTTCTACTCCGAGGCCCACGCCAAGCTGCGTCCGGTGGAATGCGCCACCGCCGGCGTCTATCTGGCCGGGGCCTGCCAGGGGCCGAAGGATATTCCCGACACCGTCAGCCAGGCGAGCGCGGCGGCGGCCAAGGTGATGACCCTCTTCGCCAAGGAGCAACTGGAGCGGGAGCCGATCGTCGCCACCGTCAACGAGCGCTTCTGCGTCGGCTGCCTCGCCTGCAAGAAGGTCTGTCCCTACGGCGCCGTGGAAGAGAAAGAAATCCGCGACCGCCAGGGCAACCTGATCAAGGTGGTGGCCTGGGTCAACCCCGGCGTCTGCGGCGGCTGCGGCACCTGCCAGGCGACCTGCCCGTCGAAATCCGTCGAACTCGACGGGTATACGGACGAGCAGATCATGGCGCAAATCGAAACCCTGTAAAAACAATCAGGACACGGATTTCATGGATGAACACGGATAAGGCAAAACCAATCTAAATTCGCAAATCCGTGAAAATCAGATTTGATCCGTGTCCCAAAAAGGTTTTCCCATGCACACCGAAAAACACCATCACGCCTTCGAACCGAAGATCGTCGCCTTCGTCTGCACCTGGTGCACCTATGCCGGAGCCGACCTGGCGGGGACCAGCCGCAAGCAGTATCCGCCCAACGTGAGGGTCGTCAAGTTTCCCTGCACCGGGCGCATCGACCCGGTCTTCATCCTGCGGGCCTTCCAGAAGGGTGCCGACGGGGTGCTGGTTTCCGGTTGTCATCCCGGCGACTGCCACTACATGGCCGGTAATTTCCACGCCCGCCGCCGCTTCGCCGCCTTCCGCGCGCTGCTTGATTTCGTCGGCGTCGATCTCAACCGCCTCCAATTCTCCTGGGTCTCGGCGGCGGAAGGGGGCAAATGGGTCGAGGTGGTGACAGAGCTGACCGAGCGGGTGCGAGACATGGGGCCGATGAAAGAGTTTCGGGAACTGGAGATGGAAGAACACTGGTCGGCGCTGCCGACCGCACCGGAACTGCAAGCGGCGTACAACGCCATCCCGTAGGGGCAGGACCCCGTGCCTGTCCAAAATCCGGAACCATAGCCAATAGGGCGAAACCAAAATTCGCCCAGACCAAGGCCTGACGAAATGAACCAAACCGCACAGAATACCGAGTCGGCCCCGCTGGTGGACGAAACCTATTACGCCGCCGTGACCGAGGCGCTTCGCGCCGAGGCGGCGCGGCTGCTGCGGGAAGGCGCCGTCGCCGCCGTCATCGGCTACGTCGCCGGGCGCCGCGCCGGGACCGCCCTGCCGGCGGTCGTCACCACGCCGGAGCGGGCCGCCGAGCTGATCTTCTCCCCCGCCTGCCGCAACAACCTCAGCCTCTACCTGACCAAGGCCAAGCAGGATGCCGTACCCAAGGGAAAGCTGGCGATCATCGTCAAGGGCTGCGACCTGCGCGCCCTGGCCGGGCTGCTGGGGGAATCGCAGGTCAAGCGCGAAAACCTCCATATCATCGGCATCGCCTGCGCCGGAGTCTTCGCCGCCAATGCCGACCAGAGCCTGCCGCTGAGCGCGGAAACCATCGCGAAAAAATGCCGGGAATGCACCGTGCGCCTGCCCGCCGAGGTCGACTTCACGGCGGGAACGCTGCCGACGCTGCCGCGACTCACCCCCGTCGAAGCCGAGGAGATGACCCGGCTGGAGGCCCTGACCCCGGCGGAACGCTGGGCCTTCTGGAAGGAACAGTTCTCCCGCTGCATCCGCTGCCTCGCCTGCCGTCAGGTCTGCCCTTTCTGTTTCTGCGCTCAATGCCTCTGCGACCGCAACCGGCCGCAATCGGTGGAAAACTCGGTGCGTCCGGCCGGCAATCTGAGCTGGCACATCGTCCGCGCCATGCACCTGGCGGGGCGCTGCGCCGGTTGCGCCGAATGCGAGCGGGTCTGCCCCATGGACATCCCCCTGAACCTGCTCAACCGCAAGATGGCCGAGGAATTGAAAGAACTCTTCGACTATGAGGCGGGCCTGACGCCCCAGGAAAATGGGCCGCTGACCAGCTACCAAGAAGACGACGACGAATCGTTCATCAAATAATCGTAGGGGCGAGGCGGTGCCTCGCCCTGGGCGACCCACCGGGTCGCCCCTACCGTCGGGACGACAAATTCATGCCCAGAACCATCACCGCACAAAACCTCCAGGCTCTCATCGACGCCCTCGTCGGCGCGGGCATCCGGGTAGTCGGTCCGAAACGGGTCGACACCATGACCCTCTACGCGCCCCTGGCCAACGGAGAGGAACTGGACCTGAGCGATCTGCCGCGCCGCTCGGCCAAGGAGAC
>DIVU01000114.1:3194-3940 GCA_002423365.1 Desulfuromonadaceae bacterium UBA6124
GCGCCGGAGATCCTCGACGCGGTCTTTTCCTGGGACTATCAGGATGACTTCTTTCTCGAACGGCGGCGCAAGACGACCATCGTCGGCATCGCCTGCACCCGGGCGGACGACGCCTGCTTCTGCACGGCGGTCGGCCTGGCTCCCGACAGCCGAGAAGGCTCCGACCTCTTCCTCATCCCGCTGGAAGGGGGCGGCTATGCCGCTGAGGCCTTGACCGACAAAGGGGCGACCCTGCTGGAACGTCACGCCGAGCTCTTCACCCAGGCAGAAAGCGCGCCGCGCCTGCCCCTAGCGGAACCCCGCGCCGAGGCCTTGGACCTGGCGAAAATCAAAGCCTGGCTGGACGGCCACTTCGAGAGCCCTTTCTGGCGCGAGATCGCCGCCCACTGCATCGGCTGCGGCGCCTGCGCCTTCCTCTGCCCGGCCTGCCATTGCTTCGACATCGTCGACGAGGGGAGCGAGGCCAAGGGCTGCCGACGCAAATCCTGGGACGCCTGCGGCTTCGGCAAATTCACCCTGCATGCCTCGGCCCACAATCCCCGCGATGCCCAGGCCAACCGCTACCGCAACCGGGTCATGCACAAGTTCAAGTACTACCACGACAAGTTCGGCCGCACCCTGTGCACCGGCTGCGGCCGCTGCATCCGCGCCTGCCCGGTCGGCATCGACCTCGCGGCGGTGCTGGAAGACATCAACCGGAAATAAAGGTGTCATCGTCCCAGGCGAACACAAGGTTCGCCCCTACC
>DIVU01000211.1 GCA_002423365.1 Desulfuromonadaceae bacterium UBA6124
AGGCCCCTGATCCAGGGGCCTTTTTCATTTCAACGCATATGTTTTCGGGGTCGAGGGACACTGTGCAGGCGTTCGTCCTTATATTCTCGATCCCGTTTGCGCAGCGACTCGCAAATGTCGTTTTCCGCCGCCACAAGCTCGGCGGCGTGCTGGTCCATGATTTTCAGGGACTCCTCCAGACGATCGAGTGGCCGGTTGAATTTCGGGGCGACCAGAGGATTTTCGCTTCGATTCACTTCGGTCATGACTTCTCCTTCCACCTGGGCCGTCGGCCCCTTCAACCCTTTGCCAAAGGGAACCGGCGGACTTGAAGCGGCACTTCCGTGGGTCAGTATAGCATAGGGATGACATCTTGCCCGCCCCCCTTCCCTGTTCAGGGCCGGAGTCCATTTTGCAGGACCTGGACCATCGCCTCGTGAATCAAGCCGTTGCTCGCCAGACATTCCTGACCATAAATATCGAAAGGCCGGCCGGAAAAATCGCTGAGCCGGCCACCGGCCTCCTCCACCAGAATCTTCCCGGCGGCCACATCCCAGGGTTTGAGCTTCATCTCCCAGAAGCCGTCAAAGCGCCCGGCGGCGGTACAGGCCAGATCAAGGCTGGCGGCACCGGCCCGCCGACAGGCGCGCGCCGCCCGCTGGAAATTGACGAAGTGATCGAAATTGTTGACCGGGCTGGTCTTGCGATCATAGGGGAAGCCGGTCGCAAGAAGGGCGTTGGACAACTGAGCAGCTTGAGAAACCCGCAGGGGGTAATCGTTGAGAAAGGCCCCGGCGCCTTTTTCCGCGACGAACATTTCCTGGGAGATGGGATTATAGACCACACCGAGCCGAACCTCCCCCGCGACCTCCAGGGCGATAGAGACGGCGAACCAGGGAAAGCCGTGGGCATAATTGGTGGTGCCATCCAGGGGATCGACAATCCAGCGATAATGGGAAGCGGTCGACCCGTAATCGGCTTCCTCGGCGAGAATGTCGTGGCGGGGAAACGTCCCGCGTAAAACCTCAACAATAGCCGCTTCGGCGAGCCGGTCCGCTTCCGTCACCAGATCGACTTCCCCCTTGTGACTGACGGCGATACCCCGCTCGAATTTTTCCAGCAGAACCTCTCCCCCCCGACGGGCCGCCGCTACCGCAATCGCTTTCATCGCTCCCTCACCCACGCTGGTCGACGGCTTCCGCCGAAGAATGATCCTGTTCCTCACACCACAACCGGGTCGCGCTGACCACGGCCACCGGAATGCAGGCAAACTGGAGAAAAGGGATCGCCAGCAACGCCAGGACACCCGCGCCGAAACCGAGCATGGTGGTTTTACGCGCCAGGATGTAACGGCGCTGCTCCGAAAATTTAAGACGCTTGCGGGAAAAAACGAAGCCCATGTATTCCACTACCAGAAAGAAGAGGGTCAACAAGACCGCCAGAACCGAATAGAGCAGACTGCCGAAGACCGGCAGCAGATTGAGCAGCAAGAGGGCCAGCATCGCAAAGACGAAGAGCGAGATTTTTTTTACCTCCACCGCCAGGGTGGCCAGGGCATCGCGGCCGAAGGTCGCGAGGGAAAAGGGCGCCTCGTCCCGTTGGCCGGAGATCAGATTCTCCGTCCGCTCCGAAAGGAGATCGTTGAAGGGTGAGGCGACAAGATTGCCGATGACGGTGAAGGAAAAGAAGACCACCACCGTCGTCACCGCCACCGCGATGATCCAGAGGAAATAATAAAGTGTGGCCCAGTACCAGGCCTCCCCGCGTGGGATGAGCTGAACGACGCTGTCATTGAAGAAATCCATGCCGAGATAAACCGACCCGGAAAAGACCACCAGGTTGATCAGAAACGGGATCAGAACGTATTTCCACAGGCTGGGATGATGCAGCAGAAAGCGCGCACTCTGCCAATGGGAAAAAAACCCCCGGGAAAAATTGCCAACCGGACGAACCGCGGCGGAAATGACCATAGGACAGACTCCTTGCAAGAGTTATTCGCGGCTCATCCTAGCACAAGCTTGCTATCAACGCCAACCGCCTGCTCCCTGAGTTTGCGCACAAACAGGGTGCCACAGCCCCCATCCGCCTGGACGCGCCAGGTATTGGCGCGCCGGGCGTTGACCCCCTGTGCCAACAGCCAGCTATGGAGTTCGTCGACACGGGCCGGATCGGGACTGACAAAAGCGGACTCGGGCACGGGATTGCAGGTCAGCAGATGCAGGGTCAGCTCGGGAAAGCGGTGAAAGAGCGGCAACAGCTCTGCTAATTCCGTCGGGGAATCGTTGATCCCGGCCAGCAACAGATAATTGATGCCCAACTTGCGCCGGCGCCGCCGGGAGAGTCCGGTCAGGGTCTCCTCCAGAACCGACAGCAAATCGCCCAATTCCGCCCCCTGGGGAATCAGGCGACGGTGGGTGGCGGCCCGACCGGCATGGAGGGAAAGCATCAACCCGTTGTGCGGCAGGCGGATCATTTCCCTGAAGAGTGCCGTGGGGCTGCCGGTAGTGGTGAAGGACAGGGGCAGATTAAGACTTCGGCAGCCTTCGAGAAATTCCCGAACTGCCGAAAAATTATGCAACGGCTCACCAACGCCTGACAGAGTCAGGCGTTTAGGCTCGATCCCCAGGGCACGCGCCCCTTCGACCTGCGCCCAAAGTTCGGCGACACTGAGATTGCGCAGCAACCCCCGGGAGCCCGAGGCGCAAAAGGGGCAGCCGACGGCACAGCCCGCCTGACTGGACACACACAGGGTACCGCTCCCGTAATAGACCGCCTCGACAAAGAGGCCGTCGTCAAGAGGGACCAGAAAAGTGGTGTTGGGGAGAATGGCCGACATGAACCCTGACCTCCATAAAAAAGCCGCCACCCATTATAACCGGGTGGCGGCAAAGTGTCGACAGGAGGCAAGGCCGACGTCAGGAATCCGGTCAGAAAGCGAAGGAAAGACTCACGCCGCCGACGGTGTCGCTGTCGATCGCATCCTTGGCGGCGTCGCTGATCGGGGAGGAAAAGAGCAGCGAGGTGCCGACCGTGACGTTTTCGGTGACGGCGTAGTCGAGACCGACACTCAATTCGTAGTTGTGCCAGTCGCTGTAATCGCCAACCGCATAATCGCTTTCCTGGTTGTAGCTGAGCAGACCGCCGAGGCTCAAGGAGAGACCTTCGGCGAGATCGAAACCATGACCGATGGAAGCGGTGAAAAACAGGCCATCCTCTTTAGCCTCATCCCAATCGTAGTAGACCTTCAGGGTCGGCTCGAGCACGGTGTTCAGGGTCAGGCCGACATAAGCTTCGTTGGTATCATCCAGACCGTCGAGATTGTAGAAGATGTTGCCGATGCTGAGCGAAACGGTGTCATTGAGGCTGAAGGTGTAATCGAGGGTGATGTCGGTTTCGGTCGCTTCGCCCGACTTGTATCCCGCCTCCTTGTCGTCATTGGCTTGGATGTTGGTCCAGTAGCTGAGGGTGAACCCCTTGTGGCTCAGGTCCATGCCCCCCTGGATAACGCCGACGCCGCCGCTCAAATCGAAACCACGCCACAGGTACTTGTCATAAAAGCCGACATAGGCGCCGCCTTCCACCTCCACGGCCGCCGAGGACGGGGCGGGACAGGCTATTCCAAAGACCGCGGCTGCACAAAAAATCACCAACATTTTTTTCATGTTCATTCCTCCTGGATAAGGGTAAGGATGGACGTCACTTACGTCAGTTGATGTTCCGCCCCTGAAAGTAGGGATAAGCCTCCATGCCGATTTCCGCCACGTCGCTGCCAACATACTCTTCTTCCTCGGAAACCCGCAGACCGACGGTGTACTTGATGGCCAGCCAGACCAGACTGCTGCAGATCGATACGAAGGCACCGATAGCGATCACGCCGAGCAACTGGGTCAGGAAACTGGTTTCGCTGTTACTGAAGGGGACCGCCAGCGTTCCCCAGATGCCGCAGACCAGATGGACGGAGAGAGCACCGACCACATCGTCGATTTTGAGCTTATCGAAGAAGGGGACCGCCAGCACCACCAGGATCCCGCCCACGGCGCCGATGAGAATCGCGCCCCCCGGCGAGGGGGCCGCCGGACCGGCGGTGATGCTGACCAGACCGGCGAGGGCGCCGTTCAAGGCCATGGTGACGTCAACCTTTTTGTAGAGGAGCTGCACCAGGATCATCGACGCGATCATCCCGCCGCAGGCGGCAAGATTGGTGTTGATGTAGACGTTGGCCTGTTCGATCGCGCTGCCGGCGCTGCCCAGAGCCAGGGCGCTGCCGCCGTTGAATCCGAACCAGCCCATCCAGAGGATGAAGGTACCGATGGTCGCCAGGGTCAGGTTGGAACCGGGGATCGGGTTGACCCGCCCCCCCTTGGTGTACTTGCCCTTGCGGGCGCCAAGAATGACGGCGCCGGTGAGGGCCGCCCAACCGCCGACGGAATGGACCAGGGTCGAGCCGGCGTAGTCGGAAAATCCCAGCTCGCTCAGCCAGCCCCCCCCCCACACCCAGGAGCCCTGGATGGGATAGATGAGTCCGGTGAGAACGACGCAGAAGAGCAGAAAGGGCCAGAGTTTGATCCTTTCGGCGACACAGCCAGAAACAACCGAGCAGGCTGCGCCGCAGAAAACCATCTGAAAAAACCAGTCGGAACCCGCGGCGTATTTCGCGGCGTAGTCTCCGGCCAGAGCCGCCGAATCATCGGCGGCCCAAAGCCCCAGGCTGCCCATGACCCCGCCGTCGACCCCCGTGTACATGAGGTTGTAGCCGACAAGGTAGTAGAGGATGCCGGCGATGCCGAAAAGGGAGATGTTCTTGAGACAGATGGTGGCCACATTCTTCGTCCGGACCAGGCCCGCTTCGAGCATGGCGAAACCGGCGGCCATCCACATAACCAGCACGCCGCTGATCAAGAAGGAAAAGGTGTTGAGGATATAGGCCACCTCCGTCAGGGGCGCCTCCTCGGCCAGGACCGGACAGGGCAAGGCCAGGATCAGCCCGAACCCGATGTACTTGAAGAACCTTTTCATGTCGCTTCCTCCCGCTTGGTCAAGGTGATGAGAGGCGGAAAGCGTCCGCCTGCCTGTTCGCTCGCGCACCGGAAGGAGGCATGCTTTCCCCCTTTCCGGCGCATCGTCAAAACCGCCGTGCTTTGCCAAGCTCTTTAGCATCAGTGATGCCAAATAGAGAAATTCAATATATTCAGCTAATTATAAAAAATGGCGGGGATTTCCCGCCTAAAATACCGGCAGCAAAAGGGTATGGTGCCATTTAACCGGGCAGATAGGAAGAGTGGAAACAAAGACGCTTGTTGCCGGGGGGATGCGCGCGCGGGGCGGGAGATTTTTCTTGTCAGAAGCACGGGGCTGTGGCTATACTAATTTCAACCTGAAAGACTCTCTACCCTGTATGTGTGGTCAGAACGCCCGAGCGGAATAATTTTTTTACGGGATCGATTCAGGGGCGTTGTGAGCCAGCCCACCTTGAGTGGGACGCCTGATATGCCTACAAGAGATTCCACCTTTTTGGGACTCGCTGGAGGCCCAATGACCCACGGCAGGCGTGGAGAGTTTTCGGAAAAAGCGCTCACCACCTAGGTGGGCGCTTTTTGTTTTCCCACAAAAAAAGTCGAGGCGAAACTCGCCTCGACTTGCTGATTTTTATATATCTGGTTCAGTGCTAGAGGAAAAGCCCTCCCCTTCCCTTTCTCCAGCCACACCTCAGGAAAGATCCGTTCCAATGGAAACTGAAAGCACTAACGCCCCCTTACGCATTCAACTGCCCGACAAGGAAATCCTCCTGATCGGCACCGCCCACATCTCCCAGGCTTCCGTCGACCAGGTCCGGCAAGTCATTGAAACGGAACACCCCGACGCCGTCTGCGTGGAACTCGACGCCCAGCGCCTGCAATCCCTGCGCAACCGCAACCAGTGGGAATCGCTGAATGTCATCCAGGTCATCAAAAAAGGTCAGGCACCCTTTCTGATGGCGAACCTGGCCCTGGCTTCCTACCAGAAGCGCATGGGACTGCAAACGGGGGTCAAACCTGGGGCCGAACTGGCCGCCGCCGCCGATCTCGCCGAAGAGAAACAGATTCCGGTGGCGCTGGTGGACCGCGACATCCGAACCACTCTGCTGCGGGCCTGGCGCAAAACCGGCCTGTGGAAGAAGATGAACCTGCTCGCCACCCTGCTGGCCGGTCTTTTCGAAAAAACCGAAATCGACGAAGAAGAACTGGCGCGCCTGCGCCAGAGCGACACCCTCTCGGCGATGCTGGAAGAGATGGGCACCATTCTCCCTTCGGTCAAAACCATCCTGGTGGATGAGCGCGACATCTATATGGCCCACCACATTCGCGAGACCACCGGCAAGAAGATCGTCGCCGTGGTCGGCGCCGCCCATCTGCCCGGCATCAGCAAGCGCCTACTGGAAGAGATTTCACCGTCCACCATCGCCGAGATCTCCACTATCCCCGAAAAACCGGCCGCCTCGAAAATCGTCCCCTGGCTCATCCCCGCCCTGGTCGTCCTGCTCTTCGTCGGCGGCTTCCTGTTTGGAGATCCCGAAAAAATCGCCGATGCCGCCCTGGCCTGGATTCTCGCAACCGGACTGCTCTCGGCGCTCGGTTCGCTCCTCGCCTTCGGCCATCCCCTGACCATTCTCGCGTCCTTTCTCGGCGCCCCCATCACCACCCTGCATCCCGCCATCGGCGTCGGTTTCATCACCGGCATCGTCCAGGCCTTCGTCGCCGCTCCGACGGTGCGCGACCTGGAACGGGTTCCCGAGGACATGACCTCGGTTCGCGGCTGGTGGGGCAACCGTATGACCCGGGTGCTGCTGGTCTTCTTCTTCTCCTCCTTTGGCGCTTCCGCCGGAACGCTGATCGCCTTCGGCTGGCTGAAGGATCTGTTCTGAGAATCAACCCCGATCCCGCCAAGCCTCCAGCGCCGTCTGCATATCCTGATCGCGTTGATAGTAATCCCGGCGAAACTGCATGACGCCCGCATCGTCGACCCAAGCGGTCCAGTACAGAATCCGGATGGGCAGGGGGTCTTTCAACGAGACCTGGCGCGGCTTGCTCTGGTTCATGGCGGTCTTCAGTTCCTCCCGGGTCCAGCCTTGGGGCGCCAATAGATAAAAGGCCAGATCGAAGGGGCGCTCGACGCGAATACAGCCGGAACTGAAAAGACGTACCCGGCGCTGAAAGAGATGGCGCTCCGAAGTGTCGTGCAGATAGATGGCCAGGCGATTGGGAAACATGAACTTGACCCGTCCCAGAGGATTCCAGGGGCCGGGTTTCTGGCGCAAGGCCCCGGGAAAGCTCCCCGCCGTCACGGTGCTCCAGTCGATGCTCGCGGGATCGATGATCGCCGCGGCATTGTTCCAGGCGACGATTTCAAAGTGTTTTTGCACCAGCCACCCCGGATTCTTGCGGATCAGCGGCAGTTTGTCCTCGCGCAGGATGGTCGGAGGTACGTGCCAGTACGGTGAAAGCTCGAGATAGGTCATGGTCCCGAAAAAGACCGGGGTTTTGCGGTACTCGGTGCCGACGATGACCGCCATGTCCATGGCCGTCTTCCCATCCTCCACCAACTTCATGGAAAAGTCGGCAATATTCACTTCGAGGTAGCGGGATGGCGTCGGTTTCGGCAGCCACCGCCAGCGCTCCAGATTCCATTCGATCTGCCGCACCCGTTCCTCCACCGATACGTTCAGTTCCGCCAGGGTCCGCGGCCCGACCGCGCCGTCGACATCCAACCCGAGCAGCGCCTGAAAATCCCTGACCGCCTGCAACAACTCCCCCGCCAGCAGATCATCCGGCTCATCTTCCGGCCAGACCCGATGCGAGGTCGCGCGCAGACGCTCCTTGAGCTGCCGCACCCGGGGATGGCGCATGCCGGGCCGCAGGGTTTCCCCCGGGTCCACCTTCGGCCAACCTCCCGTCGCCGCCCATTTTCGATAGACCTCAAGCTGTTCCATGAGCCGGAGGTATCCCGGATCCTTCGGCACCAGAGCCGCCAGCGTCTCGGCGAAACGATTATCCCGCAAGCTTTCCTCTAGCAGAATGGTCGGATCCGTTTCATTGTCGCCGAGCTCCGGCGCTTCGCGCAGATGAGCGAAGGCCATGCGTCCCACCAGATGATCCCGGGCGTAGACCAGAAAGGCATCCGTCAACAAAAGATCGAGACGGGCCATCAGGCAGGGTTCGCAGAGCATGCCGTGGCGGGGCATTTCCTCGACCAGGGCCAACAGTTCGGCAATCTCCTCGGTGTGATAATCCTCTGGACACAAGCCTTCCGCCGAACTCTCCCGCAAAGCGTCGAGCAGCATCCGGGCCTGGGGCAGCGTTCCCTGATCGCCGATCCAGAGCGGCATACCTTGACGCCGGACATATAATTCCGGCAAAGACGCTTCAGTGCGAACCTCGCCCGAGGAGAACGTCAGTCTCCCGGTCGCGCGGATCGGCTCAAGCAGCGCGAGTACCTCACTTTGGGTCTGCACGCTGAGGGAGAGGGCGAAAGAGGGGGTGGATGAACTACCGAGAAGAGCGAAGAACGACAGAAGGGTGACAAAAAGCAAGCGCATTGCAAATTCCCTCGACATAGGTTCAGATTCCAAGAAAACAGGTAAAAAGAAACAAGGCTCGCCGAAAAAGGCATTGCGTTAATGATACTCGCGGATACATCCGCCCGCCAGCCCCGTAAAGTAAAAATAAATTTGCCGCCCTTGCCGCAATCGACCAAATAAAGACGGGAAAGGCCTGAAGCCTCTCCCGTGGTTGCGTAAATTAACATATCCGAACATGGCCGACAATGCTGATTTGGCTTCAGCTCCCCCACCTCCCGCCGAGGAAAATTCCCCATCGCCCACGAACGGGACAGCCATGAGCGCTTACCGGGGCGGCCGTTCGCGGCAACCGCTCCGAGCGGGGGCGCCGGCGACATCGCCTTTCTGTTCAGTGTAATAGTCGGGAATGATAAAGATATGCTCAGAGATTTCCGTCAATACGGCATTTCTCCAATTGACCACCAGCTTTTGCTCCGCATCCTCCCAGCGCAGCGGGTATCCGGGGAGAGCTTCGGCCTCCCAGAGCACACCCTGGTATTTTCGTCCCCCCGGCTGTTCAATATAAACCTGGTATCTGACCGCCATATGCCCGTCGATTTCTTCTCGCAGCGGCAGCCCTCGTTTGTCTATACGCAGCGCCGGATCGAAAAAATGCGGTACCTGGCTGCTCAAAACCTTGACGGGAAACTCTTGATATTTGCCGGCCATCGGGGCCAGAGCCCACGCCCGGCCCTGGCCGTAATCGGCAATGACATCGGAAAAAACTCGGCCGGAAGACACCGACATGCGGATCAGGCCGGGCCGTACCCAAATTCGCGATACAGAAATCGAGTCCTGAACGCGAACCTCCATATCGGCGACGTAGGTCAGGACGGCATGGGCCACCGGAACCGGGAGAACGATAAACATCAGAAAAAAAACCAACTTGGCGATGCGGTTCATCTCGAGATCCTAGTCGATTCCCCGCGGCACAGCCGCGGGGAATTCTTGACAATTATTTTTTCCCGCTGGCTTTGATCTGCTTGACCAGCAAGCTATCCGAGGCGCTGTTATTGGCCAGGTTGATTTCCTCCGCCACCCCACTGACAACGGCGGTGGCGGTCACGGTGGTCAGATAAGTCGGGGCCGTCCATTGAAAAGAGATGAGACTCGGTCCGCCGGCGGTGTCGGTTGTAAAGCTGGTGCGATAATCATCCAGTAATACACCATTCTGATCCTTTACTTCGACGGTCAGAATGCCGCTGGCGGCGCCGGCGACTTCATTGTGCAACAGAACGTCGATATCACCGCTCTTCCCGCCCGTAACCACGGGAAGGGAAATACTGTCGAGAGTGACGTCCGGCAGGGCCGCCGACGGAGGATCCTGATTATCCGGGTCTTCATAGGTAATCAGCAGCTGGGCATCGTAAATTTCATTCCCCGAATATTCTCCTTTGATGTAAACCATCAGGTCAAAATCAGGAGTAAGCGGACAGCCGTCGGCGGTAAAATCATCTTGAACGAGATCGCCCTTTTCCGGGTTGATGTCAAGATACCGATACCAGTTGGCGCTTTGCGCCAGAATCGAATGGCCCTCCTCGTCCTTGACGCTGAGCAGGTCGAGGCTGGTGCTGGTGAGGGTATCCCGCTCATATTGCGGCAATTCGACGCCGGGCAGATCCTGGCCATACTTGCTCGACTTCAGACGCCAGCGGGGGTTGGGGCCACCGAAGGGATCGCGATCGAGGGTCGTATACCAGGCATTGGTGTAATAGTCGACATATTCGGGGGTGCCGTCAAGATCCCGATCATAGACGATCGGGGTCGTTTTCCGCAGTACCGTACCGGCGGGAATGAAATCGCCGTCCCCTTCCGTCGAGTCGACGGCCGAAACCCAGGTGCCGTCGGGAAGCCCGGAACAGGCGCCGGGCGCCGTCGCCGGCGCGCTCGGGCAGACGGTATAGCGTGGAAGAATACCGGTGGCGGATTCGTTCTCGAAATCTTCCGGACGTAATTGGTCGTTGGGGCTGTTGGAAATCAGATGGGTGACCAGCAACCGCGCCGAAGTCACCTTATAGTCGGCCCCGGGAGCCTTCCAGGCCTCAGGCAGGGGAAGGGTCGTATAAAGACGCAGTTCCGTCGGTTTTTTGTTCAGATTGCCCCACATGAAAAGGATTTTCCCATCGTCCTTCATCCGGCTGCTGAAATCCCCCACATTCAGGGCATTTCCGGACATATCGTATTTCACTTCAACCAGCGGCGGCATCCAGGGTGCGTTGAGAACATGATCCATGACCAGCCAGTGTTCACTTGACGCCTTCACCGAGTTGCCACCGAGACCGGCGGCCCACTCTCCCCGCAAAAGTCCACTGAGAAAACGCGGCGTGACCTGGGTGATGGTCGCCACGCCTTTGACATTTCCGGATTCATCCGCGATGTTGCGAATCTGTCCGTTGTCATAAGCCCCGTCCATGGGTAAGGGAACGGGCACTGAAAAGTCCTGGACCTGATAACCATAGGCGTTGTCGATGCCATAGTAAAATTGCCCATCCTTGGGGTCACGGACCTGTTGCGAACTCAGGCACGCCATCCC
>DIVU01000150.1 GCA_002423365.1 Desulfuromonadaceae bacterium UBA6124
AAAACCCCGCGGGGATCATCAGCTTCACGTCCGGGTTGTGCCGGACGACGGCCGGCATCCCCCAGAAATGGTCCACGTGCTCGTGGGTCACGTAAACGAAGTCGATCTCCCCGTCGGCCAGCAGCCGGTCCACGCCTTCGCGGCAAAAGACGGCGTCCATGTATTCCACGTCCCAGCCGACGTCCATCAGGATCTTCCACGGCCGCCCGTTTCCGTCGACGACCTCCACCAGGGCCGACACGCCCGCGGCGTTCCCCGGAGTCCATTTCACGTCGAACTGGTCGGCGGCAAGCCCTCCAGACTCCGCTACGTCTTTCCGCATCCGCGCGTTGTCGTGCCACGACAACTCGGACAGGCAACGAACGGATAGAGCTTTCGCGGTACCCAACCGCAAAACCGGGACGTTCATGAGTTCTTCCGCAGTTTAGGGACAGACATCCTCATGATTTTTCAATGATCGCAAACGTTATCGCCGACCTGCAGCGTCCCGGCAAGGTACTCTCCCACCACGTGCTCCGGCGTTCCGGAGGATGCTCCGACCAGTACACGGATGTTTTGCGCTGCGAAAAGCTGCTGGGCCCTTTGCCCCATCCCGCCTGAAATCACCAGGTTCACGCCCCGCTCCGCCAGCCAGGGCGGAAGAAGCCCCGGCTCGTGCGGCGGCGGCACCACGTCTTTGCGCCCGACGATGGTGCCGGTCTGCAGGTCCACGTCCAGCAAGGCAAATTGCTCGCAATGACCGAAATGCATCGACAGTCTTCCTTCGGCCATGGGTATGGCGATTCTCATGTCTTCGTCCCCCCTGAAATGGTCTGTCATGATTCACTCCTCCTCAAAGTCCGAGTCGCTCCCAGACACGCCGGATGTCACCGGAACAGGGAGCGTCGGTTTCCACCACGGCCCGCTCCCGTATCTGCGCCTGCGTGAACGCGCGGTCGTACCGGATGCGCCCGGCGACGATCGCGCCCGCCCTGCAAGCCGATTCTTCAATCCGTTCCGTCATTTCCCCGTTTAAGTCCCACTTGTTCACGCAGACCGCCGACGGGATTTCAAAGTGCCTTGCGAGGGAAAGAACCCTCGACAGGTCGTGTTCGCCCGAGAGAGTGGGTTCCGTGACGACCAGGACCATGGAGGCTCCGGTGACCGATGCGATCACCGGGCAGCCGATCCCCGNNCTCCCCGGCGATGCGCCGGGCCTCCGTGCGCACCGTGGAGACCAGCTTGCCGGAGTTCCCCGCGGCGACGCCGAGCCGCGCATGCACCATCGGACCGCACCGGGTGTCCGATACCATCCACTCCCCGCTGATCCTCTCAGGGAAATCGATGCATCGTTCCGGGCAGAAACGAACGCACACGCCGCAGCCTTCGCAGGAGACCGGGTCCACGGAGAACGCGGGGGTACCGCTTGCGTTCCCGTTTTTCCGCACGGCGTCGAACCGGCAGTTCACCAGGCAGGCGCCGCAGCCGGTGCAGGCCTCCCGCCGGACGACGGCGACGTTCCCGCAGCGGAACTCGTGGCTCTCCAGGACCCGGGGCGAAAGGACCAGGTGCAGGTCCGGCGCGTCCACATCGCAATCGGCGATGACGGAACGGCCGGCCAGGACGGCGAACGACGCCGTCAGGCTGGTCTTCCCGGTTCCCCCTTTTCCGCTGACGATCGTCAGCTCCTTCGTCACCGCTTGTCCTCGCACGGCGGTTTCCCGCACCGATTGTCCAGGCCGCAGCAGGTCTTGCCGTGCAGCTCCAGGGCGCAGCCGTTCTCGCGGCGACGGAACCTGCCCTGGCAGCTTTTGAACGGCCGGTAACCGGCGCGGTTACCGGAGGGGCTTCCCCCGTCGAACAGCCCGCGGGCCAGCTCCTCGAACAGGGGACGGTAGCGGGGCAGGGAATCGACGATGAGCTCCCCCCGGGAATAGCTTTCGGCGATGGCCCGGTCCTCGGGAATCTCGAGCAGGATCGGGATGCCCTGGTCGCGGCAGTACGCGTGGACCCGGTCGTCGCCGGCACCCACCCGGTTGACCGCAACGCCGAAGGGGATCCGGAGATCACGGACCATGTCCACGGCGATCCCGAGATCGTTCAGTCCGAAGGGCGTGGGCTCCGTCACCAGCAGGACGAAATCCGCTCCCCCGATCGTGGCGATGACGGGGCAGGACGTCCCGGGGGGGGCATCGAGGATCGCCGGGACCTCCTTCCGCATGCGCGCCTTCACCGCCCGGATGAGAGGCGGCGCCATCGGGGCGCCGACGTCGAGCCGGCCCTGGATCAGCGTGACCCGGTCGGCGCGGATCTTTCCGACGACGCCGATGCGATGCCCTGTTTCCCGGATGGCCTTCCTCGGGCAGACTTTCGCGCAGCCGCCGCACCCATGGCACATGTCGGGAAACACAAGCGGCTTGGCCCCGAACGAGACGATGGCGTGGAAGCGGCAGAACGCCCCGCACTCCCCGCATCCGTCGCAAAGGACCTCGTCCACCTCCGGAACGGGGATGCAGATCTCCTCCTCCTCGATGCCGGCGCCCTTCAAAAACAAATGGGCGTTGGGTTCCTCCACGTCGCAATCCAGAAGCTGCACCTCGGCGTCGAAGACCCTGGCCAGGTTCGCCGACACCGTTGTCTTTCCGGTCCCCCCTTTCCCGGAAGCGACGGCGACGATCACATCCAGTGCCCTTCGACGTCCGCCGAGAGCGCCTCGACGAGCTTTTCGTCGCGGAACAACCCGAGAGCCTCCTTCACCGTAGCGGCGGACGAGGCGAAGATCCTGATCCTGGCGGCCGAGAGGACCTTGTACGCCTTGGGGCCGCAATGCCCGGTCACGAGGCACGCCACTCCCGCCCGGGCGACGGTCGTCGCCGCCTGGATCCCCGCCCCTTGGGAAGCGTTCACGTTCTGCCGGTTGTCGATCACAGAAAAGGTTTCCTTCTCCAGGTCGTAGACCAGGAATTTCGGCGCACGGCCGAAACGGCTTTCAAACGGGGCGTCGAGGGTTTCCCCCGAGGTCGTAAAAGCGATTTTCAACGTTTGGCTCCTTCCTGTTCGTCTACGGGATACGCAAAAGGCGGCCTCACCCGTGACGCTTGACTCGGGAGGCCGCCCCGATCCGGCCGCGTTACTTTTCCGCGTCGGGCCCTATTTCTTCCAGCCGCTTCTTGACGGCGTCCAGCTCCGACTGCAGTGCATCGGCCCGGAGCTTCAACGCCTGCTTCTCTCCCTCCGGAGCGGGATGATCGTACGGCGCGGCAAATCCCGCTCGCGCCCATCCCGGCAGGCCGGTCGCGAAGAACCGGTTCCGCCAGCCCCTGCCCCCGCCGCGGCCGAAACCCCCACCGCGACCGAAACCCATTCCGAATCCCCGCCCCGGAGCGGCATTCGCATAACCGGGCGCATCGAAGCCGGCGCAATAACCGGTCGCGCGCCCCGTCATCGAACCCATTCCCCTCGGTCCCGTCCCGTCTCCTCCTGGCATGACCTTTCCTCCTTTTTCACAAGGGTTCCTTTACGATTCCCTGCCCATTTCGCCGCCGCACCTCGGGCACACCTTGTGCCGGCAGGGGACCCCGAGTTCGTGAGGTTCCCTGTACCCGCACTGGTAGCACATGCAGGTGCCGGCGGGCTCCGTAGCGCCAGAGGGGAGGTCATCCGGTCCTTTTCTCCCGGTCCCCGTCACCGGTCCCTGGCCCTGGCCTCGCCCTTGCCCACGTCCACCGCTTTCACCTCTTTCTCCTGGCCTGTTTCCGGGCATGTCACAGCCCTCCTTTACCGTAGTGCAGGTTCCCCGAAAGCGACGGGGGCCGCGCCCGCGGCAGCCCGGCATGGCGAAGGAATCCCCCCGGAGATTGCCGCCAAGCCACGCCTTGACGATCTCGTCCAGTTCCCCGGCCACGAAGGGGATCACCCGGATGCCGTGCGCGGAGACCATGGAGTGCAGTTGCCTGGAAATCGCGCCGCAGACAAGCGTGCCGACCCCCAGCTCCGCCAGGCGAAGCGCCTTCTGGACCGGTTGGTCATCAGGGAGGGTTTCTTTCCCCTCCCGGACGATGCGCTCGGACTCCACCTCGATGGTGTGGATGCGCCTTGCGGTGTCGAATACCGGAGCGATCCGGTTGTCCCAGCAGGCGAACGCCGCTTTCATCATCCGACACCTCCTCGTTCCTTCACGGGAAGGTACTGCATTCGCCGTGCCGACGCGGATTCCCGTGGGCTATTCCCTCAAGACTTCGCGTAAAAAGGGATTTTCGGTATGAAGTGGCGGAACGTTTCGACCGGGCGAGTTGCCGGAACACTACTGATGGCGTGAGTATAAGTTGCTTTCCTGCTACTGCACCCCGGGGCGCCGGGTGCGGCCGTCCTGTTCCGGCAGGGAGATGCCCAGTTTCTTCATTTTGCGGAACAGGGTGGTCTTGTGCATGCCGAGTTCCTTCGCCGCGGCCAGGCGGTTGAAGCCGTTCCGGGCCAGCGCCGCCCGGATCGACTGGATGTCGAGAAGGTCGTGGGCGGGCCGGGAGCCGGGAGAAGCCGCCTCCGGGACACCGTACGCCGTCAACTCCTCGGGCAGATGCTCGATGCCGATCGGGCCGTCAGGGCACATGATGAAGGCCCGCTCGATGGCGTTTTCCATCTCGCGCACGTTCCCGGGCCAGGAATGCGCCATGAGCAGGGAAAGCGCTTCGGCCGATACGCCGGAGATGGCTTTCCGTTGGAGGCGGTTGAACCGCTCGATGAACTGCGACGCCAGAAGCGGGATGTCCTCCTTGCGCTCCCGAAGCGGGGCCACCTCCAGGGGAAAGACGTTGAGCCGGTAGTACAGGTCCTGGCGGAAACGGCCCCGTTCCACTTCTTTTTTAAGGTTGCGGTTGGTGGCCGCGATGATCCGGGCATCCACCTGCCGGGATTTGGTGTCCCCTACCGGGGTGAATTCCCGGCTTTGCAGGAAGTGCAGCAGCTTGGCCTGCACCGAGGCTGACATCTCGGTGACCTCGTCCAGAAAAACCGTTCCGCCTTCCGCCTGGGCCAGTTTGCCGGACTTGTCGCTCACGGCGCCGGTGAAGGCCCCCTTGCGGTGGCCGAAGAGCGTGCTCTCCACCAGGGTCTCGGTGAGGCTGGCGCAGTCCACCACCACGAAGGGCCGGCCCGCGCGCGGGCTGTTGTCGTGGATGGCCCGGGCGAAAAGCTCCTTGCCCGTGCCGCTCTCGCCGCTTATCAGCACGCTGGCCTCGGAGGCGGCCAGATCGGGCAGCAGGGAAAAGAGCCGGTTCAAGGCCGGGCTGGCGCCGATGATATCCTTGAAGGATTGCCGCTGGCCCTCCGCCCGGCCGCCGTTTTCGCCCTCGTTCAGGGGCCTGAAGGTCTCCACCGCGCCCACCACGTGGCCGGCGCTGTCCTTGACCACGCTGGTGTTGACCAGAACCGTGAAGGTCTTGCCGCCCTTGGAGAGCATGCGCACGTCCTGGTCCCGGCGGGTCAGCCCGGTTTCTAATGTAGTGCGCAAAGGGCAGCTTCCCTCGCAGAGGTTGGAGCGGAAGATGTCCCAGCAGTAGCGGCCCAAAACCTCCTCCCGGCGGTAGCCGGTTAGAGCCTCGGCGGTCTGGTTGAAGGAGGTTACGCGCCAACTGGTGTTTATGGTGAAGATGCCCTCGGCCAGGTGCTCGAAAAGGGTCTGGTAGCCCAGCCGCGGCAGGTTGGCCGGCGACTCCCCCGGCCGGGGCAGGCTGGCCGAAAGGGGCGCGAACACGTCGTCGCGTAGCGTAAGGATCACGCCTGCGATCTGGCGGGAGGGGCCGTACAGGGGGTTTAACGAATAGCTCACCGCAAAGGAGCGCCCGTCCGGGCCGCTCACCTGGGCCTTGCGCCCCTGGTAAGCCTCGCCCCGGCCCAGAACCCGGTCAAGGGCCTGATGAACCTCGGCCAGGCAAGGGCCCTCGAAAAAGTGCTCCAGATCAAACCGCTCGTTGGGCTCGAAATCGTGGGCCATCAGGCGCCGGGCGCTGGTGTTGGAACCCATGACCCGAAAGGAGCGGTCCAAAACCACCACCGCCTCGCCCGAAAGAGACAAGGACTCCCCCGCCGCAGGCGCCTCATCCTCCCCGGCGGGCAGGGCCTTAAGATTATTATCTTCTGGGGAAGGCACCGGCTCCTCGCCTAGCTCCCGGGCCGGGCAAGGTTCAATCCTTGGCGCCCGGCAGGTCCAAAAGCCTCTCCAGTTCCTCATCCTTTAAAAAGGACGAGACGTTCCAGCACAGCGCCCGCAGCTCCTGTTCGCCCAGGCCGGCCGCCAAAAGTCCGCCGCCCTGAGCAAAGCCGCGCTGCCTGGCCAAATCCGCCACCGCGCGCAGGCCGGAAAGGTGCCGCCCGCCGTTAGCGGCGGTGTGCGCCCGGCCATACGCCTTGATCAGGGCGTGGACCCTTGTGACCGAACATTTTTTACAAAAGCGATCCTCATCCATGCTGTTGTAACTCCGAAGTTAATGATCGTATTTTTAACATACAACAAACCGGGCCTGGTTGGGAAGGCCGGCCGCAGGACCAGGATGCTCCCCGGTTGACAAGCGGACGCAAGGGGCGGCAGAGTGAATAAGGCCACGGCGCCCGGAAGAACGCCCGGCGCGGAAGGCCCCGCGCCGAAGAAGCCCGCCAAGAGGGGGGAGGGAAGATATGGGAAAATGTCAGTGGAAGCCTGAAGACGAGAGGCTGCGTAGAATCTACGGTGAGTGCCCGCACGCTGCCGAAGCGGGCCACGAGTACTGTATCTTTCATATCTCGCTGGAAGAAAAAAGAAAAAAGCCGGAACTAAAGGATAGGTTCAAGACCGAGTTCCGCAAGCTCTACGAAAGGGGGGATTGGGATTTCACCGGGTTTGTTTTTCCCGACAAAATGGAGCCATCCAAGATGGCCGGCTATGACTTCCGCCGGCCACACGAGAAAGAGGGACGGGAGGCCTGGGCAGGAGAGAAAACCGGGCCTGTTATATTCAGAGAAGCGAAGTTCGGCGAAGGGGTGGATTTTGATGGCGCTCAATTTGGAAGAGCCGATTTTCATTATACAGAATTTAGTGGACACGCTGATTTTACGAACGTGGAATTTGGAGGAGAGGCTGATTTTATTAGCGCAAAATTTAGAGGAAAGGCTAATTTTATTAACGTGCAATTTAAAGGCTTCGCTGGTTTTGATAGCGTGAAATTTGGCGAACATGCTTTTTTTTGGGATTCGGAATTTTGGGATCATGCTGCCTTTCGGCGAGCGGAATTCAGCGCCAAAGGCGGGTTCGAAGAAACGATATTCCATAAATTTCTCGATTTTTCACCGGTCAAGGGCCGCGCCTCGGCCTATGCGGGGCGGGGCGGGAGAATAGGAAAGGAACCGGCCTGGGAGCTTGAGCTTTTCCAGCCAGGCCCGCCTGTGCTTGTATTTGAAAAAGTGCAATTCAAAGGTCCGGCTAAATTTCACAGCGTGGACCTTTCCCGCACTCGCTTCCAGCAGGTGGACTTGAGGAATCTCTCTTTCCTTCATTCCCAGATATCAAAGACCAAGTTCATAAGCTGCCTGTGGGGCGATGGGCCTGAAAAAAGCAACCGCTGGCACCGCGCTGACAAGAGATGGTACCGCTTCAGACGCCCCCGTTTGCTCTTTGATGAGCTTTTATGGCGGAAAATAACCCAGCTTAGGCACCACAAGAAACAAGCCCAAGAGGGCGAAGCTACAAAAGAACAGTCAGATCGCGGCGAGCCGATAGACCAAGTTGATGCAATGGGTGGCGGCTCTCCTTACAAAGACCTGCAAGCCTCCGACATCGAGGTCCTGGCCCTGCAACTGAAGCAATCCCTGGAGGCCACCAAGGACCCCATCCCGGCCGGGGACTTCCACTTCGCGGCCATGGAGATGAAACGCGAGCAGGACTTGGAGATGTGGCGGGAGAGCAAAAAGGCGGTGAAGGAGGGGAAGCAGAAGGGAAAAGCCTGGGCCTGCCGCCTGCGCGCCGGGGGATTCTGGTGGTACAAGATGCTGAGCGGCTACGGGGAGTGCTACGGCCGGACCCTGCTCTGGCTGAGCTGCCTGGTGCTGGCGGCAGCGCTGGCCTTTGCCTTTTGGGGCGGAAAAACCTTTGCCGGGTATCCTGGCTTCTGGGCCAGGCTGGAACCGGCCTTGTTCTTTGCGGTGCAGCACATCCTGCCCTTCAAGTTCGGCGCGCCGGTCTGGGAGATTTGTCCGGGCGATGCCGTCATGCGCTGGCTAACCCTGGCCGAGACCATAACCGGCACCACTTTATTCACCTTCTTCGCCCTGGCCCTGCGGCGGCGGTTCAAGCGCTAGGGGCGGGGGCGCTCTGGCGCGAAGCTTTCTTCGGGCCGCTTGTCCGCGCTCCCGGCTTGCCAACCGGCGGCAGGCTCACCTGGGCTTATCCGACCAGCGCTGGAGGGCAAATACCAACGCCAGGCCGCCTAGCCCTAGAATGTCGGTCAAAATCCCAGGCTTTATCAAGGCCAGCCCGGCCACGATCAGGATGGCCCTTTCGTAGGCATAGCATTTCTTCAGAAGCTGGCCCTGAATCCCCGCGGCCATGCAGGCGCAGCCGATCAGGGCGGTCAAGGTAGCCAGGATGACCTGGGACAGCTTGCCCTGAAAGAGTAAAGCCTCGTTGAAGACGAACATGTAGGGCACGATATAAGCGGCGATCCCCAAAAGGACCGCGTTCATGCCCACCTTCATGGGGCTGGCCTTGGCGATGCCGGCTCCGGTGAAGGCGGCCAGGGCCACGGGCGGGGTTATGGCCGAGATGGTGCCGAAATAGAGGATGAACAGATGGGCCTGCAGGGTGGAGATGCCCACGCTGATCAAAGCCGGCCCCACCAGAACCGCCAGAAGCAGATAGGCGGCCACGGTGGGCATGCCCATGCCCAGGATTATGGAGGCCACCATGGTCATGAACAAAAGCGCCAGCAGACTGCCGCCGGAAAGCGTGATGAGAAGGCTGGAGATTTTCACGCCCAGGCCGGTCAGGTTTATCATGCCGATGATGATGCCGGCCACCGCGCAGGTGATGCCCACTTCAATCATCCGGACGCCGCCGTCGCGCATGGACTCCAGGAAAGAACTCAGGTTCAAACGGGTGCTTTTGCGCAGCATGCAGACCGTGATGGTGGCGATCACCGACCAGAAGGCGGCAAATCCCGGCGAGTACATCTGGGCCAAAAGATAAACCAGCACGCCGAAGGGAAGCATCAGGTGAATACCCGAACGCAGGGTGGGCCAGAAACGGGGTATGTTTTCCTCTTCCGTCGTCCTGAGATTAAGCTTCACCGCCCGCAAGTGAACCATGACGAAGATGGTGAAGAAATAAAGCAGCGCCGAAGGCACCGCCGCTATGCAGATGTCTATGTAGGGGATGCCGGTCAGTTCGGACATGACAAAGGCGGCCGAGGCCATTATGGGCGGCATGATTTGGCCGCCGGTGGAGGCCACCGCCTCCACGGCCCCGGCAAAGGCCGACTCGTATCCGGCCCGCTTCATGAGGGGAATGGTGAAGGTGCCCGTGACCGCCACGTTGGCCGCGGCGCTGCCGGAGATGGTGCCCATCAGGGCGCTGCTCACCACGGCGGCCTTGGCCGGACCGCCGCGGCCCCGGGCGGTCAAGGCGAAGGCAAGGTCTATGAAAATCTTGCCGGCCCCGGACTTTTCCAAAAAAGCCCCGAAGATCACGAAGAGGGCTATCATGGTGGCGGAGACGCTTATCGGCACGCCGTAAATGCCGGAGGTGGTGAGATACATCTGGTAGGCGATGCGGTCCACGGAATAGCCGCGGTGGGCCAGCATGCCGGGCAGATAGGGTCCCACCAGGCCGTAAAGGATAAACGAGGCCGCGATGACGGCCAGGACCATGCCCACCGTGCGGCGCGCCGCCTCCCAAACCAGGATTACCATCATTATCCCGAAAAATAAATCTAGCTGAGTGGCGATGCCGAAGCAT
>DIVU01000308.1 GCA_002423365.1 Desulfuromonadaceae bacterium UBA6124
GCCTCGGTGCGCTACCTGGCGGTGGAGCTGGGCGAGAAGAAGATCCGCGTCAACGCCATCTCAGCCGGCCCGATCAAGACGTTGGCCGCCTCTGGCATCGCCAACTTCCGCGAGAAACTCAAGCTCATGGACGACCGCGCCCCCCTCAAACGCTGCGTGACCCAGGAAGAAGTGGGCAAGTCCAGCGTCTATCTCCTCTCCGATCTCTCCAGCGGGGTGACCGGCGAAATCCACTACGTCGACGCCGGATTCAGCGTTACCGGCGCATGATCCCGCCCTTTGACATTCTTCGAGCAAGGGGCCAGAAAGGCCCCTTTTTCGTTGAAGCCCCTCTGCCCTTGCCGTTACGAGGCGAGCGGTGATTCACGGCAATCTCTCCGGCCTCAAGGCCAGCCAGATCCAAGCCCTGGAGCGCATCCAGCGGCGGCGCATTCCTATCGATCAGGTGATCTCCGTGGAACTGGCCCGCTACCTGACCGAGCGCGCGTATGAAATGCGCCGCCAGGTCGGGGTGATCGTCGACCGCCAGGGGGAGATCAAGTACGTCATCGTCGGTGACGACCGGGAAATTGTCATCCCCGATCTCTCCGGCTATGGCCTCGGTCGCGGCGGCCTGCGCGGTCTGCGCTGCATTCATACCCACCTCAAAGGCGAACCCCTCTCCCAGGACGATCTCACCGACCTCGCGCTGCTGCGCCTCGACCTGATGGTGGCCCTGACGGTGGGCGGGGACGGCCTGCCCGGGCGGGTCGATTATGCCCATCTGCTGCCGCCGGTTCCCGGCGGCGAGAGCGTCGAGGTGCAGGCTGTCCCGTCGATTCACGATCTTGATCTGGATTTTGCCGCCTTCACCCGTGCCCTTGAAGGGGAGCTGGAGCGCAAGGTCGACGACACCATCGATCTCTCCGACGGTCGCGAGCGGGCCATTCTCATCTCCGTCAGCCTGGCGCCGCGCCAGGAGACGGAGGATTCCCTCGACGAACTGGCTGAACTGGCCCGCACCGCCGACGTGGTGGTGCTCGACCGGGTGGTGCAGCGTCCCCGCCAGCTCAACCCCAAGTACCTGATGGGCGAGGGCAAGGTCAAGGAGGTCATCATCCGCGCCCTGCAGCAGCGGGCGACGGTGTTGATTTTCGACCAGGATCTGTCGCCGGTGCAGGTGCGGTCCATCTCGGCCATCACCGAAATCAAGGTTATCGACCGCAGCCAGCTGATTCTCGACATCTTCGCCCGCCGCGCCCATACCCTGGATGGCAAGGTGCAGGTGGAGCTCGCCCAGCTCAAATACATCATGCCTCGGCTGATCGGCCGGGGGACCGCCATGTCCCGGCTGATGGGGGGGATTGGCGGGCGCGGTCCCGGTGAGACCAAGCTGGAGATCGACCGCCGGCGCATTCGCGAGCGCATCGCCCGCCTTGAAAAACAGCTCGCCAACCTTGCCCGGGGGCGTTTGCAGCGCCGTCAGCGCCGCATCCGCGCCGAAGTGCCCATCGTTTCCATCGTCGGCTACACCAACGCCGGCAAGTCGACCCTGCTCAACGCCCTCACCCAAAGCAAGGTCTTTACCGAGGACCTGCTCTTCGCCACCCTCGATACCTCCACCCGCCGACTGCGTTTCCCCATGGAGCGGGAAGTCATCATCACCGACACCGTCGGTTTCATCCGTAAACTGCCGAAAAGCCTGCTCGGTGCCTTCAAGGCCACCCTGGAGGAACTGGAGGACGCCGATCTGCTGCTGCATGTCGTCGACCTATCCAACCCCCGCTTCGAGGAACACATCCGGGCGGTGGAGCGGATTCTCGGCGAACTCGAACTGGATCGGATTCCCCGGCTGCTGGTCTTCAACAAGACCGACCAGGTGCCGCCGGAGGAAGTCGCTCCCCTGTGCCGGCGTTTCGACGCCGTGCCGGTCAGCGCCCTGGACCGCCGCTCTTTCGACGGCCTGCTCGCCGAATTGCAGCGACGCTTCTGGCCTGATGACGATTGAAGACGCGCCTGCCGGTTTCGGCCGGATTCGCGCCCTTCGAGGAGATCCACCGATGAAATTTGTACTGCTCTTTTCCTTACTGGCGATGCTGGCCGGCTGCCTGCCGGCGACCCAGGATCCCCAAGCCGGGTTGCCCGCCACGCCGACCGAGGGGGCCGCTTCCGCAAGGAGCGAGCTCATCCAGCCGCCGCGCAAGGTGCCCGGACGGCCCAATTATTCGGTGCTGGCCGAGCCCCATCCCTCCCGCTTGCAGGAGCCGTCCCCTGATGAGGTCGCGGATGTCCTCGAACATCTGCACCTGGCCGACGGCGCTCCCCGCCGGGCCGAGCACGAAGGGCTGACCCTGCTCAAGGATGAACTGATTTTCGATTTCCCGCTGGTCGAGAACGAGCAGGTTCGTTCCTATATCGACTATTACACCGGGGAAGGGCGCGAGATCTTCGCCCGCCTGTTGCATCGGGCCGAGCGCTATATCCCTTTTATGCGCCGGATCTTCGAAGAGGAAGGCCTGCCCCAGGATTTGACCTATCTCGCGCTGGTCGAGTCGGGATTCAATCCCCACGCCTACAGCCATGCCCATGCCGCCGGCCCTTGGCAGTTCATTCAAAGCACCGCCGAGAATTATGGTTTGAGCAATGACGAATGGCGGGATGAGCGGCGCGATTTCGAGAAATCGACCCGGGCCGCGGCCCGTTTCCTCAGTGAGCTTTACGACCGTTTCGCCGGCGACTGGTATCTGGCGGTGGCCGCCTATAACGCCGGTGGCGGGCGCATCTCCCGGGCCATGGAAGAGAATGGCGCCGAGGATTTCTGGGAGCTTTCCGCCAATTCCTCCTTGCGCGACGAAACCAAGAACTATCTGCCGAAGCTGCTGGCGGTGCTGACCATCGTTCGCGATCCCGCGGCCTACGGTTTTAGCGATATCCCCGAGGCCGACCCTCTCGCCTATGATGTGGTGCGTCTTCCCGAGGCCACCGATCTGGAACTCGCAGCCCGTCTCTGCGAGGTTTCCCCCGAGGATCTCCGCGGCCTGAATCCCGAACTCAAGCGCTGGTGCACGCCTCCGCTTGCCCGGGATTACGAGTTGCGCATCCCCGCCGGAAGCAAGTCCCGCTTCGAAAAGCTTTACGCGAATATCCCTTCGGAGCAGCGTGCCGGCTTTCATCGTCACCGGGTCGCCAAGGGAGAAACCCTGGCTAAAATCGCCCGGCGTTACAATCTGCGGCAAAACGATCTGATCGCTCTCAACCGGTTGGAAAATTTCCGCGCGCTCCCCCTCGGCGATGAACTGCTGATCCCCTTGTCCCCCGAGATGGCTCGACTTGCCGAGGCAAAACCGGTGCCGCTTCGGGCTTTGACTTCGACGGTGAGCAAGACCTACAAGGTACGCAAGGGGGATACACTCTGGGCGATTTCCCGGCGTTTCGGCGCCAGCGAGAAGGAGTTGCTGGCCTGGAACGGACTGACCGCCAAGAGTTCCCTGCGCCCTGGCCAGACCCTCAAGGTGGCCAAGGTCAAGGCCGCCGGAGGGGAAAACTCAGTCGGTGCCAAAGGGGAGCGCAAGATCGTCTACCGGGTCAAATCGGGGGACACCCTGTCGGCCATTGGCCGCAAATTCGCGGTGCCGGCGGAGCGGATTCAGAGCTGGAACCGGCTGGCGAAGAATCACATTCTGCGCCCGGGCGACAAGCTGACCCTCTTGGTGCGCGATGGCAATCGCAGCTGATCCCGAGCGGGCATTTTTCCTCCCCCGTCCCGAGGAGCCGCTTCCCAAGGGCTATTCCCGCTTCTACTTTGGCGCTGAATTCTGTCCCTGGCTGCTCCCCTCTCCCGAAGCTGCTGAGCGGGCATGCCGCGCCGCCCATGACGGCGGCCGCACCTTCACCCTCGTCACCCCGGTTTTGATCGAGCCGGTGCTGCCGCGCCTGCGATCGCTGCTGGCGGTGGCCGCGCGCTGGTTGCGGGCCGGGGATGAGCTGCTCATTTCCGACTGGGGCGCCCTGGAACCGGTCCGTTCCCTTCTCCCCGATATCCCAATCATCCTTGGTCGCGCCCTCTCCGGTCAGAAGCGCGGCCCGCGCATCCTCGATCTGGAACTGACCGCCGAGCAGCGCGCCTATTTCCGCCAAAGCCGCTGGCACGGCCGGGAAAGCGCCGCGCTGCTGGCGGAACTCGGCATCGCCCGGGTCGAACTGGACAACCTTCTGCAAGGCCTGGCGCCGTTGCCGCCCGGCCTTCGCGCCTCCCTGCATCATCCCTACGCCATGGTCACCAGCGGCCGCCATTGCCCCTTTCGCGAAATGATGAGCGACACGAACTGTCCGGCTCCCTGCGGCGAGGTTTTTACCTTGAGCTGCGACGAAACGCCGATCCCCCTGCTGCAAGGAGGGAACACCCAGTTTCTGCGCCATGACCCGCTCCCCGACGACCTCGTCACCCTTGGTATCGACCGGCTGGTCCACCATCCCCACCTGCCGCGCTGAAGGGCGCGGAACGCGGGATATCCCTTTGACTTTTGGGGGGCGGATTGCTACACTCCGCAGGCTTTGACAGCGCAAGCCAACGCTTCCCGAAAGGACCCTCCGAAGAATGCTTAATCTCGCCCTTTCCCTGCTCTCTTCCGTCCTGGTGCATGTGGGAC
Organism: Desulfuromonadaceae bacterium UBA6124; assembly: GCA_002423365.1. Classification (GTDB taxonomy): domain Bacteria; phylum Desulfobacterota; class Desulfuromonadia; order Desulfuromonadales; family Trichloromonadaceae; genus Trichloromonas. The sequence goes on from DIVU01000308.1 coordinate 4,629, forward strand.
TGACCCTGCTCGCCGGCGTCGAACCCTGGATCGCCGCCGCCGCCTCGGTCGTGACCTTTTTTCTGCTCTATTTCCTGATGACCCGCTTCATTATGAAGAAGATTGGCGTCCTGATGGAGACCGCCCAGCGTGATCTGCAGGCCGGGCGCGCGGAAAAGGCGGTCAAGGCCCTGCAAGGCGGCTTCAAGTACGCCAAGTGGCAGTTCTACATCAAGGGGCAGCTCAATGCCCAGATCGGCACCATCCTCTATCTCAAACGGGACTTCAACGAAGCTTTCGACTATCTGCAAAAGGGCTTTGTCCGTCACTGGGTCGCCATGGGCATGCTCGGCATCTGCTACATGAAACGCAACAAACCCGACAAGATGCGGGATGCCTTCGACAAGGCGACCGCCGCCAGCCGCAAGGAGCCGATGATCTGGAACCTCTACGCCTACTGCCTGGACAAGATCGGGCAGAAGGACAGGGCCGTCGAGGTCATGGAAAAGGGAATTAAAAAGGTCGGCGGCAACGACACCCTGCGGGAAAACCTGGAACTTCTCAAGGCCGGGAAAAAGATGAAGATGCAGGAATTCGGCGACCTCTGGTACCAGTTCCACCTGGAAAGCCAGGGCACCCTCATCAAACAGCAGACCAAGGCCATGCAGGGGCGGCGCAAGATTCAGAGGCGTTAGGCGTGAAAGAGAAAAAAGACCGCAAACCGGAAAAAACGACGCAAATGCGCAATAACCCCTTCAAGGATTTGAAGGGGTTTTGCGTTTCCGCTCCGGAACCCCCTCCGGCGAAAGCTGACCCTTCACCCCGCTCCGTCGCGCCGGAGGAACCGGTCGCCTTCACCGAGGAAATGGCGCGAATCGGGGTGCGTAAGCTGAAAGCCCAGGAGCGCGAAGCGCCTCGGCCAACCATTCCCCCGGTCGAGGAAGCGCCCCCGGTGCCGGTCGGCGATGCCGACCTTTTCGCCGCCGCCCTCGGCACCCTGGACACGGTTTTCAGCGACCAGTTCCCCGAGGAGGATGACGTCCTTCCAACGGCGGCGCCGCGCCGCCTGAAGCTCCTCGCCCGGGGTAAGCTGATGCCCGAGGGCACCCTTGACCTGCATGGTCTGAGCCGGGAAGAGGCTCTTGAGCGGGTGCGTCATTTCCTCGACAACGCCGCTTATCACGGACGCAAGACGCTGCTCATCGTCACCGGCAAAGGGCTGCGCTCCGAGAGCGAACCGGTACTGCGTGCCGCCGTCGAAGGCTATCTGGTCGGCGAGGGGCGCGCCCGCGTCGCCGAGTGGGGCAGGGCGCCGCGCCAGTTCGGCGGTGACGGGGCGCTGGCGGTTTTTCTCAAGAACGCCGAAAAGCTTCACGGCTAGGGTGAGCAGCAGGGAAATTGCTCGGGAACAACGACAAAGCCAGGAGCGCCGAGAACCTCAAATAGGCGGTGGGGGGATGAAAGAAAAAGGCCGGAGCTTGTCGCTCCGGCCTTTTGCCGTGTATCAGGTTGCGTCCTTGGTCGTCTCATCGACCGGGGGCGTTTCCTTCGCCTTCCTACGCGGGGCGCGGCGTGGGGGTTTCGCCTCGGTCTCCCCGGTTTCCGAAGCCGTCGCCGGACTTTTCCGGGGGCGCGGCGTCCTTTTTGGTTTGGGTTTTTCTGTTTCCTCCGCAGTGTTGGCTTCATCTTTCGCGGCCGCTTCGCCGGTGGCCGGTTCCGCTGCCTTCTTGCGTGGGGCGCGGGGTTTTCGGGCCGGCTTGGCGACGGGCGTTTGTTCCTGGTCGGCCGCCATCGGCGCAGGCTCTGCCGCCGCTGGCGCCTGAGTTTCCTGGATAGTTGCGGTCCTGGTCTCCGAGGGGGATGAAGAATCCGGGGCGGCCGGGGTTCTCCCGGCTGGTTTGCGGTTCCGACTGCGCGTCGGTTTTTTCTTGGGGCCGCTTGCCGTTTGCGGCGCATCAAGCTTGGCATCCGTGGCCGCAGCCGCGTCCGTCGATACGGGTGCCGGCTGCGGGGTCGCTGTGACACCCTGTTGCGCCGTTTCAGTCGGGACAGCCGATCCGTCGATGAGCTCCGCCCCCTCGGTGTTCGCAGTAGCATTCTGGGCCCCCGCCGGTTTCTTGCGGCGGCGACGGCGTTTCTTGGCGGGCTTGGCCCCCTCTTTCACAGAGGATTCGGACGCCTC
>DIVU01000151.1:0-8334 GCA_002423365.1 Desulfuromonadaceae bacterium UBA6124
TTGCTTTCGTCGAAAAAGATCGCCCGGGAAAAGTCGCGGATGGACTGCGGATAGTCGGCGATGCCGAAGTAGGCCATGCCTCGATGGTTATAGATCAGAGAACGCACCGGTTCGCTGAGTTTGAGCCGTAGAATCCGGCCGTAAAAGGCGATCGCTCCCTCCATGTCCCCCTGCCCGTGGGCGTTATGGGCTTCCAGCATCAGCTTGTCGAGACGGCGCTGCCCGGTCAGGGACGCCAGTTCCGTAGGCGGCTCGAATTTCTTCTGGCGGAAATGGGGCGGCAGTGTCCCGTTGGCGCAGGCGTTGAGTTGCTCCCGGCGACAACGGTCCTGTTCGCGGATTTCTTGCTGGTAATCGCGGATTTCCTGAAAAATCAGATCGGAAAGGGTCAGATTCGCATTAAGGGCGGCGAGCTTGCGTTTGATCAGTTCGTTGGGCAAGGTGATGTCCGATTTGTAGATCAGTTCGTGCTCGACCTCGGCCCAGGCATCCTGCAGAATCGTGCGCAACTGGATCTCGCAAATCTGCTCGCAGCCGGGCAGCACCTCGACAAAGTCCTCCGACTCCACGGGAATCAGCAGATGCAACGAGACGTAGCCGAACTCGCGAAAAGAGTTGCGCGCCCCCTTGTGCTCGATCTCCACCACCGGGAAATGTTCGGCCAGAATCGCCTCAATGGTTTCCACATCCTCCAAAAACGGGCAGACGATGCGGATGCCGAGCAGATCGGTGAGCATCGCCTGCTCTCCCTCCTTACGGAAAAGCTTCAGGAGTTTTTCGAAATAGCCGTCGAAACGCTTGACCCGGGATTTGATGGCCGGACTCTGTCCACGCTCCTCCAGCAACAGCCGGATTTTCCGCACCATCTCCTGCAGTAGCGCCTCATGCATCGGCCGCAGCCGCTCATAGATCGCCTTGTACTCGCTGCGTTCGGCAATCCCCCAAGAGGGGCCAGGCCGCGCCGGTGTCAATATCATAGTCATTCTCGTCCTTCGTTAAGCCCTCAAAGCCGCGCCCTGAGCGTAGCCGAAGGGCAGGTCAGGTCCCCGCGATTCTCGATAACGGTGCCCCATCGTAAAAAACAAAGACGTTGCGGCCCTGCTGCTTGGCCCGAAACATGGCATCGTCCGCGTGCTTTATGAGCGTTTCGGCATCCACCCCGTCGCGGGGGAAGATGCTGATGCCGATACTGGTGGTGACCGTGAGGGTCTGGGTTCCGAGCGCCAGGGGGCGAGCGAGACCGGCAAGAACCTTCCCGGCCAAACGTTCGACATCAGCGGTATCCGCCACATCCTCCATCAGAATAACGAATTCGTCTCCGCCAAAGCGGGCCACGGTATCGGCGTCGCGAACCAGGGCGGTCAAGCGCTGGGCCACCACCCTCAGGACCTCGTCCCCGCCCTCGTGGCCATGGGTGTCGTTGATTGCCTTGAAACGATCAAGGTCGAAAAAGAGGAGCGCCAGCAACACGCCGGAACGTCGGGCACGGCTCATGGCATGTTGCAGGCGATCGGCGAAGAGCAGACGGTTGGGCAAGCCGGTGAGGCTGTCGTGATGCGCCAGATGCTTGAAACGTTCTTCGTTCTCCGCCAGGCGTAATTCCGCCATTTTGCGCTCGGTGATGTCCTGGGCCAAGCTGACGGCATAGTCGGGCCGCCCCTCCTCGTCGAGCAGCCAGGCCACCGTGACCGCGCCCCAGATATCCCGGCCGCTGCGATGCACAAAGCGTTTGTCATAGGAGAAAAACCGCTTTTTACCCTGTCGCACCTCTTCGTATAGGGCACGGTTTACCGCCAGATCCTCGGGATGGGTCACATCCTCGACCCGCATTTTGAGAATTTCCTCAGGAGAGTACCCGAGAAAGCGGCACCAGGCGGGGTTGACCTGTAGAAAATACCCTTCGGGGGTGAGGGTCGCCATGCCCACTCCGGCATGCTCGAAGATGGTGCGGAAGCGCTCTTCGCTTTCGCGCATCGCCTGGGTCGCGCGCATGGTCCGGATAGCCAGGGCGTACATGGACGCCAGGCGTTCCAACAGTTCCAGATCCTTGGCGTGATAATCCCGTTCCGCGTTGGCCAGGGCGATGATGCCCAGCAACTGCCCATCGGCCAAGGCTGGAACACCGATGAAACGGCGGATTGCGACATGCCCTCCGGGAATTCCGGTGGACCGGTTATCGGTTGCGGGATCGTTGCAGAGAATCGTCTGCCGCGCTTTGAGAATCCAGCCCCAGAGCCCATGAAAACTGTGAAAGACGAATTTTTTATCGGGAACCTGGCAGGCCTCCCAGATATCGCGGGTCATGGTCGGGCAGACCATGGCTCCGGTGCGGGGATCGATGAAACCGACAAAGCCATGGGGGCTGTCGGTCAAAGTCTTGGCCTCATCGAGAATGACATGGGTAAATTCGTCCAGGGCCGAAGAATGGAGCAGCAGACGACTGAGTTCGGCCACCGCGCGATTGACCTTGAGTTCCCATTGCAGATCATTTTGAGCTTGCCGCCGTTCATCGATCTCGGTTTCGAGTTGATGATTTTTTTGAGATATTTCCCGCAGGCCCCGCCGAACCTGCACGCGGCTGAAAACCGTGACGACAAGCAGTAGCGTCAAGCCGCCACCCATGACCCGGAGTGCGGTCGGCAACCATTCCGGCAAGATAGAGCGCTTTTCGCCGCCGACCCAGCGCGCCAGGACCTGCTGGTAAATGGAATCGCCCGACTGTTTCCACCTCCGGATATAGTCATCAAAAACCCGCAGGACGACAGGATCAACCTTTTTTGCAAAAGCCACCCGTATGGAGACGGGGCTGAGCAGAACCGGGGTCTTGCGCAGATGAGCCAGATCGCCGTCGGCGAGGGTCTCCAACCTCCCCAGGAGACCGGCCTCGGCTTGACCGTCGCGCACTGCCCGCAACACTCCGGGGAAATCATCGCATTCAACAAAACTCAGGCGCAGGGCGAACTTCTCGGCTGTGCGCAGCAGTCCCTGGGGCCCATCGTAGTGGATATTTTGCCTGACCACCGCCACCCGCTTGCCATCGAGATCGAGGATCGTTTCGATCCCCGCACCTTCCGGAGCGACGATCTGCCCCCAGGAGGCAAAGACCGTCTCTTCGCCAAAGGCGAAGCGTTTGGCCCGTTCCGGCGAATAGGCCACCGTCGGCACCAGGTCGAGGCTGCCCACCTCGAGCCGCCGGAGACTCTCCTCCAGACTTCCCGGGACATAGGTCAGCTCCCAGCCCTCGCGACGCGCCACCTCTTCCAGCAGCTCGGCAAAGAGTCCCTCCGCCCCACCTTCCGCATTGTAACCGAGCAGGGGCATGTTCTGATAAACGCCAACCCGCAGGGGCGTCGCCGCGAAGGCGCAGACGCACCATCCCCAGAAGAGCAATGCCGTCACCCATGCCCAAAGATTCCACTTTCCCATTCGCACCCTATCCTCGGATCGCCACTCCCCACGACACCCTGTTGTCTGGTTGATTCGTTGAATCTAGCAAAATTCAGTCCAGATTCCTACAACCTCTCTAATATTGTCTTCTTTATCTAACTAACACAAAAACCGCCTTGCGCCAGGAAAGCTCGCGCGGTTATGCAAGGAAGCAGGGGAGTTTTCGGAGAGGGGGGAATTTATGGTGGGAGTCGCCGAGGGTTCTTCCGCGACCGGCCCGTGGGGGTAGGCCGGTCGCGGAAGTTCTTTCAGTAGGATTTGCGGAAGAAGGTTTTGTGACAATGGGGGCAGGGAGGAATTCGGGCGGTCGACTTGAGATGCATCTCCTTGCCACAGTCCTTACAGGTCAGGGTGCCGGGGCTGGTGACTTCGCCGGTCTTGAATTCGAGCCCCTGTTCCGACTTTTCCGCCAGTTCATTCAGCAGATCGGCGGCACTGGTGAGGAGCCGGGACAGGCCGCTCTGCATCCCAGCGACAACCCGGCTCGGCTCGACCGCCTCCAGCACCGAATCCCGTGCCTGCTGCGCCTTCTTGCCGACGGCGGCGAGATCACGCCGCAGGAACTCGCCGATGCGCTCGGCCTGGTCCCGGGTATATTCGCCACCGGCGGTAATTTCTTCACCGGCCTTCTTCAGGGCCTCATCCAGGGACTTGCGCCCCTCTTCCAAAATTTCCGCGGCGCGGGCGGCCATTTTTTGATACAAGCCGACATCTTCATGCTCTTCTTCCGGCGTACGTTTCTCATCGGTCATGGGCAGACTCCTTCGGAATGGGGGGATGAATAACAGTGCAATTCTAATCAGTGTAGCAAGTCCGCCAAAAGTCTCAATCCTTATGCGGGGGAGATCTACTAACCGCCGGACGCAAAAAGGCCGGACGATCATGGCTGCCGTCCGGCCCGGAAGTGCGGGAGATGAAGCGAATGGGAGCTTCAGACCTTGAGGCGGTCCAGCGACTCCTTGAGCGCGGCCGCGGCCTCGCGCGCCTTTTCCAGCTGGCCGGAGGATAGCGCCGATTCGAGCACTTCATGTCGCCGACGAATCTCAACGACCCGCTGCCGCAGGGCAACGACGGTTTCATCGACGCGTCCGGCGAAATCCTGCAAGGTGTCATTATCTCGCAGCTTGACACGCGTGCCCAGATCCCCCTGGGCCACCTTGGCGAGATCGGTCTCGATACGATAGAGCGGGCCGGCGATTTTTTGCGGCAGAAAGAGCGCCAGCAAGGCCCCCCCAATCAGGCTCACCAGACTACCGGAGAGGACCACGGGGAGCAGCAGATCGCTGACCCGGCGCAGCTTGACATGGGCGTCGAAGAATGACCCGACAACCTCCTGACGGGCATAGAAATAGAGAATCAAGGCAGCCACCACCGCGCTCAGCACCACGGCCAGGAGTACCTGTTTAAGTAGCCAGCCCTGAAATTCCCGCTTCACGGCGAGATTGAGCTTACTGCGATCCTTGTAGGTCTTGCTTCGTTCCATGCGGCCCTCAAAAAAATAAAGGTAAATGACGATGCTTCTTACGCCGGAATCAATAATCCGTATGACATCCGAGGCACAGATCCTTCTTGCCCGACTTCACCAGGCGATATTCATAATCTCCGCCATGTGCCACATGACAGGTCATGCAGCTGATGCGCCCGTCGGGGAGCAGGGAATATTCCTTGGGAACGACCATGCCGGACTTGGGAAAAACATTGACCGGATGGGAATAGCCCTGCTTCAGATAGGCGTGACAGCTGTCGCAGGCGTGAAGACTGGTGTCGAGCTCGCTTTTAAGCACCGGGTGGGAACGGCTCTCCTCCCCCGGAACGCCGGTGACGGCAGTCACGACCCGTTCCGGTGTCTCTTCGGGAATCCCCAGGGATAGTGCCACCGGCTGATTGGCCTCGAAAGTCGCGAGATACCTGTCCCCCTGGCGGTAAAGTCGGGGCGTGACCGCCACCGGTCCAGCGCTCGCGGAATTTCGCTCATGGCGTGGGATGTCCCGGATGAAGGTCGTACTGGTGGAAAATTCGAGAAGGTCCGAGCGGGAAAGATTGCCGAAAACATCCCGGGACGCGACCTGAAAGCGATAGGTCCGGTCTTTGTCCAGCCCGGTCAGCAATACTTCGTGCTCACGGGTCAGTTTACCGTCGGCTTTGGTGGAATCGGGAGCGGTAACGCCGTATCCGACCAGCGAATCGGAAAACTCATCCGTGGTCCAGATGATGGTGGCGGTGGTGGAAATTCCCCGGCGGACATCGCTCACCCGCACCTCGGCAATCGCCGGCCCGCGTCCATCATTCGCCATCGCTGAAAGACTTCCCAGGGGAGGAAGGGGAAGTTCAAGCAGGTCGGTTCGATTGGTGCTCTCACCGGCCTTGAAGACCAGCTTCCTTCCCAGGGTCTCGGGGGAAAGCAAAACCCAGTGCTGCTCCGCGATCCCTTGAACGTCGCGGAGCCATTTGACCTTTTGCGGCGGCGGCTCACTGGCCGTCTCGATCTCCCGGCGGGTGGGCACGGAAACCGTCTGCCCCGAAACATGACAGGCGGCGCACTGTTTTTTCAGAAAGGGCATGTGGACATAGCGTTTTCCCATACCACGATCAACCACCTGACGATGGCAATCGTCACAAGGCTTTTCCGAAGCCCAAACCTCCCCCGGAGGAGAACCGGTCGCCAGCAGCAGCCCGAACATAAAAAGTATCAACTTTGCGCGCATCGTGCCTCTCAGGGTCTATAGCCGTCACACCCGGGGGCATCAGCCTGGGTTCTCAGCCGAAGTCAACCATCCCCCCCACAAACTCTTTTGCCACGCCAGACTAACCCCAAAGGATTCATGGGTCAAGAACTTCGCCATGGCCGCGTTTCTCGTCGCGTAAACAGGAAAGGCCGGGCCCTGGAGGGCCCGGCCAGGTGCTTCCGAGTTAAACGACTGGTCGGGATTGATCAGTCTTTGGTGGTATGGCAGACGAAACAGCCGACATTGCCGGAGGTTCCGTTGGCGGCCACCATCAGATGACCATCTTCATTATATTTCCAGCGTAGCAGGTCGTCGAAAGGCGAGCCATGAGCGCGGTGGCAGGAAATACAGGTGACAACGGCGTCACCGGCACCGACCAGAACCGAGGATTTCACGGCGCTGACGTCTTCGCTGGCCACGGGAGCCACAACACTGTAGCTCTTGTCGCCATTATAGGATGCGTACTCGGTATTCGGCAGATCGTTCATGTCGAGATCGGTGGGATGACGCAACCAGGGGGCGCCCCAAGTCACGTCATCGGCACCCAGCGTCCCTTCGCCGCTATGGAAGTCGCCATGGCACTCGGCGCAGAGGTAGCTGATGGTCTTGGTGTTGGTGGCGGTGTCAGCGGTGCGGGCTTCGCCGTGATACTGGTTATGCTTGATCGCGGTCGGCTGGAATTCCCACTCGGGATCCTCATAACCGATAATTCCCTTCAGAAAACGGTAGCTCTTGGCAACGGTCGAACCGTCGAGCGTACTGTCATCGCCATGGTGGCCGCCCTTCACGGCGGTGAAATCGTCGGTCGCGGTATGATCGCCGTGACAACCGGTAACACCGGCACAGGTCAGCTGATTGTTCCAGGTTTCGGCACCACCATTGATCTGGCCGTTAATACTGAAGTTGGGATCCCAGCCCGGAGGCTGGTAGCCGAGTTTGGCATCCTGTCCGGCGACGCTGACGACGTTGTGTCCCTTGGTGTCCAAACCCAATCCGGCGTCATCAACCCAGTAGAAAGAGCCGCCGGCCAGGGTGTCGCCGCTGACGCCATATTCGCCGTAGGTCTGGGCGTTGATCCGGGGAGTCTTGCCGGGGGCCGTCAGGGAATTGTCCCAGGTGCCGTTGACGATATCGACATCGCCGTGGCAACCGTAGCAACTGGCGGCGCGAACCAAGGCCGGAGCGGGGCCACTGGTCCCGTCGACCATCATCGATGTCCCATCCTGGCTGTTGTGCATGGTGTGGCAGTTGACACAGGCGCCGGAAGCGCCGGCCAGGACGTTGCCGGCGCAGAAGAGCACCAGGGCGGTCGAGGCCAACAGGGTCAGCAGTTTGAATTTTCCTCCGTTCATCTTCTTTCTCCCTTTGTTGGTGTTCATTTGCTGTTCTAAAACTTAATGAAAGGAACTTTTCAGTCCTTCGCGGTATGGCAGACGTAACAACCGCATTCGTCGTTGGCCGTCCCGGCGTCGCAGGTATCGTAGTCCCAGCGCAGCATATCGGGATAGGGCGAGCCGTGGGGCCGGTGGCAGGAAATACAGGTGACGATATCCTCGCCCGGCGTAACGACGGAAGAATTCGCCATGGCCACCGTCAGGTTCTGCTTAGCCACCGGGGCCAGGGGATTGTACGTGGTATAGGCGGCGTATTCACCCTCGTCGGGAATCAGCACGTCGGAAGGATGGCGAATCCAGACGCCGGAGAGGTCGCCGGCCGCGCCGGTCTGTCCGCTATTCATCTCGTGATGGAAATTGCCGTGGCAGCCGGTACAGACTTCACCGATGACTTCGTTGCTCAGATAGGCGCCCACATCCTTGGAATAAACGATCTCGGTTCCGGAGTAGACGTTGTGGTCGGTCGCCGAGACGGTCTGTTCCCAATCGTCGTCCTCGATCCCCTTGACCCCTTGGCCCCCCAACAGAACATTGGGGCCGAAAACCTTGGACATGACATTCCCCAGAAACCGGTAAGAGCCGTGCTCTCCATCGACCACAACCGCGGAATCGTCGGCATGGTGGGCGGGAAGATGGCAACCACGGCAACCGCTCCTGACGGTGACCAGCGTGTCATGGCAGGGGGAGCAGGTTGTCGATGAACCCGGGGCCAGGCGCAACAGGCTATCCCTCGGGGAAATGCCATAAACATTGTGCCCCTTGGCGTC
>DIVU01000151.1:8472-28956 GCA_002423365.1 Desulfuromonadaceae bacterium UBA6124
TGCATGGTGTGACAATTGACGCAGGGTCCGCCGACCCGCGCCCAAGCGGCCACAGCTGTCATGAGAACCAGCAGCGCGGCAAGGCCTGCGATTCTCGACAGCCGCGATACACGGACCCGGCCATCCGTTGCGACGACCTTATTCATTTAGCCTCCTGTTTCCTCTTCATTTAACCCGGAGCATCCCCGGCATTACCAGCGGACCTTTCTCCATGGCAGGTGCCCGCCTGTCCGGCATTCGAAGTGGCAGACTTCTACCGGCGCCGCCTCTCGGCGACCTAACCTTGTTTCGACTTTCGCCCCACCCCCTTTCCGACAATCCGAAAAACGGCCAAAGCAAATGCCTTCCGGGCGATGGAACTCATTTCCCCGGGCATTGACAAAATTGTTTCGAAGTAAAATGAACTCTTAGTGGTTTGCCTGGGGGGGATGGGAAAGGGAAGAAATTAATACCGGCATGGCCGCCGGCCGGAAAATCTATCTAGCCCGAAGCCTAGCCCCCCGCCGCTTCAGAATACCTCTTCACTTCCCCCTTTTTATAATCCCGACTAATGTTTTTTGTCAATCACAATGTTTCGCAACGTCGGCAGACTATTGGAATCACTCTAGAATCGCCATAAAATAGGGAGATCCTCCCAGCATGATTTCACTGATGAGCCGCTCACTGGACAGATCGAGAACGCTCAGGGAATGGGCTTCGCGATGGGCGATGTAAAGCTGTCGCCGCCGTTCCGACGCCGCCATGACAAAGGGGGAAGAATCCAGGGGGATGCGTCTGGCGGTGGAATTCTGTCCGGAGTGAAATACCGACAAGGCGGCATCTTTCTGGTTACTGACGAAAACTTTGTTGTCGAACCCGAGCAGATAGACGGGCTCCCACCCCACGGTAATGCGCGACAGTTGCCGACCGCTGCGATAGTCGAAGGCGGAAACGGAGCTGCTGCCTCGCTCCGCCACATAGAGCTGGTCGTTGTAGAAGAGCAAGCTGTCGGTTTCAAGGCCGGCGGGAATCTCCCGCAGCAGAGCCAGGCTGTCGCCATTGAGCAGATAGACCCGCTGCGCCGTGGGGGAACTGACCGCCAGCCAGGCGCGACCATCAGCGACAAAATAGTGGAGTCGCTCCGGGCGGAAACCGACAATTTCCTGGGCTGCGACGACCCCCCTTTCGAGATCGACCTTCAGCACCCGATTGGTGGCGGGATCGCTCACATAGGCGAAGGCACCATCGGCGGACAGGCAGAGATTGCGCGGCCCGACGGTAATCGACAGAGGAATCCGTTCCAAATACTGGGTGTTCGCGCTGCTAAACACATGAATGGCTCGATCCCCCGTACTCAGGACATACAAACGCCGCCGGCGGCTATCGACCGCCAGTTCCCCGAGCGGCCCCGGCAAGCCCAGTGCCGCCGTCACAAAATTCGTATCCGTGCGCACCAGGTACAGGGTGTTAATGTCATCGCAGACGACATAGGCCAGATCCTGCCCCAGCGGAAGCTCTTGCCCATGGGCGGAAAAACGGGGAACAAAAGGGGCTTCGCCGGGCAGGGGCGACTGCAGATGCCAGTCGACGAAGAGGCAGACGCTGCCCGAGCCACTCAACGCCAGCGGACGGGCCAAGGGGAGATCAATGGACTGTTCGGCAATCTCCGGTCCGGCCTGGCCTGGGAGGCGAACCTCTTTCACATTAAAGCGCAGGCGCCGGCACTCACCGACGGGAAAGGCGCCGACACCAAGGAGCAATTGTCGTCCTTCGAGCATATGCCGTTGCAGGCGTTGCGCCTCGGCGGGTAGATCGATCCAGACATCGCCGATCAGAAGGGCGAGGCCATCGACCGTCAGTTCGACCTTTTCCGTGGCAACCCCGGTGGTGGACAGATAGAGCGAAACCAGGGACTGGTCCGCCGTCACCCGGGGCGCCTTGCGTCCCACCGCGGTGCCACCGGCGCAGCCACCGAGCATAAAGGCGACAAGCAGCCAGGGAAGAATCACCGAAAATCCCGCCGTAAATCGTGGTTCAAGCAACATGGGCCGGGCCTCGCCTCGGAGAAGAAAAACAGCCATCAGAAAGTCCGCCGCACCCCGCCAAGAGGGGCGGGGATGGTCTTGCCGTTGGGCAAGGTTCCGGGATGGGTGCTGTCGCAGTAGGCGCCGTGGAAATGGCAGTAGCCGCAACCGATCGGCTGGGGACCGGGGCTCTGTTCATGACAGGTGCCGCAATTCCCGCCGCCCCCGGTCTGATAGGGGACATCCGAGCCGTCGCTGCCGGTGCCGCCGTGATGAACGGTGCGCCAGCGATTGACCTGATTCGGATCGGTCATTCCGCCTTGCTGGTAATCGTCCTGATGACAGCGGCCACACAGATAGGCCCAAGAGTTACCCGAGCGGTCCTGGGTGAAAACCCCGCCCAAGGCCTCGCCATTGACGGAGCGTCGCACCAGATAGGCATTGGGGGAACCGTGCGCTTCGTGGCAGTCCATACAGGAAAGGACATAGCCCCCCGCCGGCACGGCGATTTTTTCATAAGGCTTTTTCATAAAGATGGAACCGGTAAAGCCGTTGCTTCCGTGCTTATCTCCGGCGGCGGCGGAATCGCCGCCGCCGGTCTTCCAGTCGATCGCCACCATGTCGCGCATGAGGGTGTTGCTGCGAATCCGTTCCCGATGGCAATCGTTGCAGTAGCTGACGTAATCGGGGGTTTTCGAGCCGTCCGCGCCAATTTCACCAACCCCACCCGGTTCGTAGGTCATACGCGAGCCGAAAAAGAGGGGTGATTGGTAGCTTCCGCCATAGGCATTCATCCGCTCCTCCGGCGCATCCCCCCACAGGCTTTCATGTTCGGTCGGACGCGACAGGGCGGTGTATTCGGGATTTTGAGGAAATTCCCGGTTGCGACGGGCCCGATGGGGATTGTGACAGGCATCGCAGGGGGCCGAAGCGTCCTTGAAATAGGGGAAACGCTTGGCATGGTTCCAGACATCGTAGAGGTTGTGGTAGGAAGCATCGGGGCCGGCCGGATTCTGATTGAAAGCTTCGAGAATGCTTTCCGGCCCACCGCTGTCATACCCGCCAAAAGCTCTGGCGTAATCGTAGTTAAGCAGACTTCCCAGTGGGACCTGGAGGGAACTGTCGGCATGGCAACCAAAACACATGACGTCCGTGGTCTGATAAGGCTTATAACGCCGACTCGACTCGAATCCCGGGGCAAAAAGCGCGAAAGGGGAGGGGCTCCCCGACGCCGGCGCGGGTTCGACGCCGCCCATGCTCGCATGCTGCTCATGGCAATGGGCGCAGTTGCCGACGGCATAAGGTCCCGGGGGGGCCAGGTCGCCGCGGGCGACACCGTTGACGGTATCGCCATGGGCCGAGTTCCCGTAGGGACCGGCCCAAGCGGAGACGCTGGCGAGGGCCACGAGCCACAGCGCCGTAGCGAAGGTGACTTGACGAATCCGCTTCGGTCGCGACTGATCCGTTACCGGTCTGCTCATGAACTCGCCTCTCAATCCTTGGAAGTGTGGCACGCCGTACAGCCGCCGCCGATACTTCCGGCATAATCCCAGCGCATCATTTTGTGATTGGGGGAGCCATGGGCACGGTGGCAGGAGACGCAGGCAACGATGGTATCGCCGGAGAAGGTGACCCTGGTCAAAGGCTGGCTGACATTCAGGCTGGCCACGGGGATGTCGGGCCGGTAGCTGTTGCGCTCCGCGCCACCATAGGATCGATATTCGGAATTCGGCGCGGTCGAGCCCATGTCGTAGTCGACGGGATGACGCAACCAGGGGGATCCGGCGCTGACCGCCGAATGGAAGTTGCCGTGACAGCGGGCGCACAGCGAGCTGATCGTGGAATTGTCCGCACCGCCGGTGCTTCCCTTGTACTGGTTGTGGGCGGCGACGGTGGGACGGAATTCCCAGTCGGCGTCCTCGTAACCGGCGATCCCCACCAGCATGCGGAAGCCGTTCGCGGGCTCGGTGTCGGGCGTGACGAGCGCCCCTCCGCGCCCCTGATGATGGCCGCCGCGCACCGCTTCGGCCGGGGATTGTTCGGCGTGACTGCCATGACAGCCGTACACCCCGGCGCAGGTTACCTGCTGTCCAACGGGCCAGGAACCGGCTCCGGGCACGCTGCCGTCGGCGGCGGCGCGATTGCCGGTATAGCCGGGCGGCTGCGACAGCGTCTGGTCGCGAGCCATCAGACCATAGACATTATGTCCGCGCGTGTCGCCGCCAGCCTGCGCGACCCAGTAGAAATTCCCACCGGCGAGGGTATTGCTGTCGGAGCCGGAACCGGAGACGCCATAGACCGGGGGCTGGGACGAGAAGACGAAAGGCATGGCGCCGCCGTCATTCACCCCCATGTGGCAACCGGCGCAGGTCGAGGTCAGAAGGGACTCAAAGGGGCCGTCGTCCCCCCATTCGGGCATGGCGCCGCCATCCTGGCTGTAATGCATGGTATGGCAGCTGGAGCAGAGACCCGTCACCGCCGCCTGTGCCGACGGCGCCAAAAGCACGAGCAGCAGGGAAACACATCCCGTCAAACTCGCGAGCAGCCCGTCAAGGGCAGATCGGCTATCCGCTTTACGTTTCATGCCTCAGCCTCTTCCGTTCCCCGTCAGCCGCCCCCCGCCGCGAACCTTCAGCAGGAACCGACCTCAACGATTGAAAATATCCACCCGGCTGTTGCCCTCGTCGACCACGCACAGCCGCCCCTCCCAGTCGAACAACACCTGGGCGGGATACCAGAGCTTGCCGTGGCGTTTGCCCCGTCCGAGAAGTTCATGACGAAAATCCCCCTGCGCCCCGAAGACCGCGATGGTGCCGGCATGCCGGTCGAGCACATAGAGCTGTCCGGCCTGATCGATCTCGAGGGAGAGGGGAAATGTCATGGCCCGATCCAGGGTGATGACACTCGGGGCAGCCCCGTCGCTGAACCGGTAGATTTTTCCGGCAAGACCGTCGAGAGCCCAGATCCCGTCCGCTTTGATCTTGAAATCGACGAATCCCCGGCCACCGGACTGGGCGGCGTAAATCGTCTCGACCTTGAGATTGTCGTCTAACCGTACCACCGTTCCGCGCATCCGATCAAGCACCAGCAGGCGCCCGCGCCCGTCCACCGCCAGGCGCGCGGGGAAGATCAGGCTGCCGTCGTCATAACGCAGATCGAAACGCCGCACCTGCTGTTCACTGGGATTGACCCGCAACACCTGGTTGGTCGAACGCTCGATCACCCAGAGCGCCCCACTGCCCCCTTTGGCCAGGGCTACCGGCTGTTTCAGGGCGCCGCCGGCATTGAAAGCGGCGAGATGCTTGCCCTCGCGATCGAAGGAGAGGAGTGTCCCGCCCACCGGATCGACCACATAGTAACGGCGGCTGTCACTGTCGACGGCGATGGCGATGGGGCGGTCCAGCTTGACGCCCGAATCCCGCGCCGGCAGCTGCATGAGAAAATTCCACGGACCAGTTTCCGCCCCACCCTCCGGCGCCAAGCCCAACAGAGCCAGCACGGCCAGAATGATTCCGTATTTCATAGGTGCTCTCCCCTCTAGTAGCTCAGATGGCACTGGACGCAAAGGCCGCGCTCGGCACTGCCGTGGAGGAAGTACTTGTAGTTGGTGCCGACGTTGGCGTCATGGCAGGTCATACAGTCCATGGGGGTGCCGTTGCGCGGATCCAGGGCCTTTTCCCCCATGGGATGAGAAAAGCTCTTGTGCCGTTCATGGCAACCGGCGCAGACCTCCGCCGCCGAACCCTTGACCATCCCCGGCCAGTCGGAGCCGTGCAGGTCGTGGCAGTCGGAGCACTTGTTCCAGCCGGGATGCTGGTGCAGCATCTCTGAACGCCGCTTGAAGGTTCCGGGATGACAGGACTGGCAGCCAGCCCCCTCATTGGCAGGCAGCAGCCCGGCCCGGTCGCCGACATGGGGATTGTGGCAGGCGATGCAGGGGTTGCCGCCATCGCTGCTTTGCAGATGGCTATGGGTCTTGTTGAACGAGGCCAGCACCCCCTGGTGGCAACCGAGACAGCTGTCCGCACCCTGGCTCTTGCCGTGGCAGGTCTGGCAGTTCCCCTGGGCGAAAGGCTTGTGCTTGACCCCCCGCAACAGCCCGCGCGCGTCGCCGCCGTGGGGATGATGACAGCCCAGACAATCCAGGGCCCGGGAATCGCGACCGAGATGGGACTGCTTCATCCCCTCTTCGTTTTTATGGCAACCCAGGCACAGCCCGGCGCCGGCCGTCTTCAGCAGCCGGTAATCGTCGCCGCCGTGGGGATCGTGACAGGTCCCGCAGCGGCCCTCCTGAAAGGGCTTGTGCGGACGGGCGTAGGACTTGTTCAAGCGGTCATGGCAGCCAAAGCACAACTCCTTCTCGGGCTTGTCGAGCAGTCCGGCCACCGCCGACGCATGCGGCGCATGGCAGCCGCCGCAGTTGCCTTCCTTGACCGGCTGATGGAGAAAAGTACTCTTTTCCATGCGCGCGCGCAGCGGCTCGTGACACCCCTGGCACAACTCGCGCTGTTCCTTGACCAGCAACCCTTCGTGTCGGGCGACATGGGGATTATGGCACTGGTCGCAGCGCTTTTCGGCCACCGGCCGGTGAACCACCGCCCCCTGGAAATCCCCTGGTTTATGGCATTCGAAACAGGACGAAGCGAGTCCCGGTGCCGGCAGGACCATCAAGGCAAACCAGGCAAGTGCCAACGACAGCAGAGATTTAGCGATTCTTTTCATTATCGGCCTCCCGCATGACAAGCCTTGCAATCGCCGTCGGCGAAAGGCGCGTGTTTCACCGGCAGGGTCAGCGACTTGTCGGGACCGCCATGGGGATCGTGGCAACCCAGACAGCTGTTGCGACCGGGTTCGATCCCCTGGTGGCTCTTCTTGAGCGCGGCCCCCAGGTCGTGGCACCCGGCGCAGAGCGTCCCCACTTCCTTGTAGTTCTGCGGGGCATGGGGATCATGACAGGCGCCGCACTTACCCTCTACCGCCGGGGGATGACCGCTCCCCTTCTCCCAGAAGGTGTTGACCTTGTGGCAGTTGAGACAGAGCGTCGGCTGCTCCTGCAAAAGATAGCGGGGCTCGTCGTTGCCGTGGGCGTGGTGGCAGACCGCGCAATTGCGATGGGCGGAAGGGACCGCCTCGTTCACTTTGCGTCCGGGATGGCAGGTGACGCACAACCCGTCGGCGGCACTGGTCAGCTGGAAGGGCTGATCGGCGGCATGGGGATCATGGCAGAGTTCGCAGCGCCCCTCGCGGAAGGGCTGATGGCGGCGCGGCTGCTTGCGCTCATCCTCCACCTGCGGATGACAGGGGGCGCACAGGGCGACGCCGGTATTCACCAGCAGCTGCTGGTGACCGGCCCCATGGGGATCATGACATGCGGAGCACTTGCCCGCGGCGAAGGGGTTGTGCAGGCTGGGTCGGCCCATGTCCTGATCCACCGCCTGATGACACTCGCCGCACAAAGTGCGTTGGTCCCGGATCAGCAAGCCGCCGAATTCGCTTTCGTGAGGCTGGTGACAACTGCCGCAACGCCCGTCCCGGGCTGGCGGATGCGCCACTTGCCGGGAAGCGGTGATGTCCGTATGGCATTCGAGACAGAGCTGGTCCGCGGCCTTGCGCAGCAGCGCCGACTGTCCGGACGCCGGTGCATGCCCACCATGGCAGGCCAGGCAGTTCCCCTCGGCCACGGGTTTGTGCGCCTTGGTCTCCTCGTGCTGCCCCCCGGGTCCGAGATGCTTGAACTTGTGACATTCGAAACAAAGCTCGGCGGGATCGGTCTTGGTCATGCCCGGATAGTCGCCGGCGTGAGGGGAATGGCAGGCGGCGCAATTGCCTTTGGCGACCGGTTCATGAACGCCGGGCTGATTGAGCATGCGTTGAACATCGCCGTGGCAACCGTAGCACAGAGCACCGCCTTGGGCCTGAACCCCGAAGGGGGAGGCGGCGGTCGCCAACCCGTGGCAACGGGAGCACTCCCCGCCCTTCACGGGGGAATGGACATGGGCCCTCAGCAGGGCACCCTGATCGGAAGTATGGCTGCTGTGGCAGGCGACGCAGACCGTGGTGACCGGATAACCGCCGTGCTTCTCTTTGAAGGCTTCCGCTCCGGTGTCGTGGCAGCGGCGGCACAAGGCATCCCGCTCCTCGCCGAGCAGCGCCGGGAAATCGCTCCCATGCGTCCGGTGGCAGGCCTTGCACCCCTCGGTCAACGGCTGATGCCGATTCTTCCCGGCAAAAGACTTCTTATCGTGGCAGGCGAAACAGCTTTCCGATCCTTCGGCCTTGAGCAGGGCCGCATGCGGGCCGTTGTGGGCTTCATGACAGGCGGCGCATTTCCCCTCGCTCACGGGGCGATGGGGGAATTTCAGATCGCCCTGGGTCTTGCCCATTTCGCCATGGCAACGGAAGCAAAGGGCCGGCACCGTGCTGTTCAGATAGGCACCGCCGATCAGGCCATGCCCGCGATGGCAGGCGTGGCAGTCTTCCTTGGCGACCGGAGCGTGAACGACCCCTTGCGTCAGACGTTGCCGGTATTCGGCATGGCACTCCAGGCAGGGCTTGCCGCCACCGCCTTGCGGCGCCGAGCTCCCCCCCCCGGCGCAGGCCCCCAGCAACAACAACAGCGTCACGCCAAGCCATCCGGCAAGGTGCGTCAGTTTATTTTTCATTCTTGCCCTCCCCCTCTTTGATCAGGCTTTTTCGCAGACCGTCCCAGGCCCGTTGATTGACCTTGATCGATGAACGGCCGCGCAAGGTTTTCAGAAACGCGTTCCTGGCTTCGGCGAAACGCTCCTCGCGCAGACGGGTCCGGATATCCTCGGCGACCTTCTCAAAAGGAATCGATTCCGTTTCGTCGGTCCGGATCAGTTTGACGAAATAGATGTTTTCCCCGTCCTTGAGAGGACCGCCGACCTGGCCCGGGGCCATTGTCGCCAGCGCCTGCTGAATGACCGGATGGAGATGATCGAGAGGCGCCCGCCGCACCTCCACCCCGGCCGGCGACAGGGGCTGCATCACCTTGAAGAAATCGCCCCCCGCCTTGAGTTGCTCCCCGACCTGCTCGGCCAATTTGGCTTCGTTGGTCTGCACCACCGACAGCTCCACCAGCCCCCCCCGGCTGAAAAGCTCGGGATGGGCCGCGTAGTAGGCCTTGACATCTTTCTCTTCAACTTTGACTCCGGGCTCGATCACCGCCTTTTCCAGTTCCTTGATCATCCGGTGCTGGCGGTAGAATTCATAGGTCGCCTTCAGCGGCGGCTGCTTTTCATAGTGGCGGTCCAGCGCGTCCAGCCCGGTCACGGTCTGGGCGACGGCATCGGCGACCACGCGCTGCTTGGTCGCCTCGAAATCAAGGGACTTGCGATGAGCGCCGCCGCGCATCTCCAGCTCTTTGCGGGTTGCCTGGTAAAGGGCATCGACGCTCACGACCGTATTGGCGACGCGCAGCACGGTCTTTTCGGCATCCTCCTTCGGAAAGCCTTCGGCGGTAATCCGGCCGAGGAGCTCCTCGTTCACCGTCACCCGATATTTTTTGGCCAGGGTCTCGGTAAGCTGCCGGGTCAGCTCGTTCTCCTGCACCTTGAGGTTCTGGCGAATCAGCTCATTTTTGACCTTGGCGAAATCCTCCTCGCTGCCATCGCTGCGCTCCAGCACTTCCAGGAAATACCACGAATGCCCGAAGGAGACAGGGCCGACGATGCTCTTCGCCGGCGCATCGGCAAGGGCCTTGCGCAAGGCTTCGGGAATCTTGCTCGCCCGCATCAACCCGGATTGCTCAAGCTCCTCGTCGGCACCGGTGAGTCCCGTCTCCTTGGCCGCGGCGGCGAGGCTCTTGCCCGCATCGAGCAGACGGCTGATCTCGCCGGCCTGCTCCTCGGCGTCGACCGCCACCATGTGCAGATTGAAGAGCGGGGTATAGTCCTTGCGATAGGCCGCCCACAGGGTCTTGTCGTCGGGCATCCTGGTCTTGGCGCCAACCTCTTCCTGCTTGAGCTGCATCAGCGCCCGGACCTTGAGGAAGATCGCCACCTTTTTCAGGAATTCGGGGTTCTGGTCGAGCTGCATGGCCTGGGCTTCCTGAAAGAGGAGCATCCAGTCGACAAACTCGTCAGGGGTTTCGGGAACCGACATGTCTTTTTCTTGCCATTCCCGCCACCAGTCGCGGTAACTCTCGGTCGTCAGCCGCGTATCGTTGACGGAAACCAGTTCCTGCGCGTCCCCCCACAAAAAAGCCCGCGCGACGCCGGGAAGTACGAGAGAAACGACGAGAATCAGAAAAACGGAAGTTCCGCGGCCTAGCGTTTGCAATTACCCACTCCTTTTTTCAGCCAGTCTTCGATGACTTCCCGGGTGAGATGCGACATGACCCCGGTAACGGTTTTCACCATGCCGAAATGCATGGCCTTGCGATAATCATCCCCCCAACGACGATGAAAGGTGCTCAAAATGCGTTGCCCGTCGCGGGCGTCGAACATATTCACCTGCAAGGCGACGAAGGGCACGGATTCACCCGCCTTGGCGCTGTCCATGCCGACTTCGACGACCACCCCGGTGACCACCGCGTCGACCCCGAGACGCTGGTTGAGATCGGCGTAATGGCTCGGGTCGAGCACTTCTCCGGGCAGCAGGCGATGGCGCAGCATGAACAGCCGCACCTCCCCCTCCGTCTCCACCTCCAGGGCGCCGGAAGCCAGCAGCTCGCTGTTGAAAACCCGGTAGGCCAAGGTTCCCGCCTCGGCATTGCGGGTACGGTTTTCAAAGGGAAGAACCGCCACGCGGCAGATATCCTCCGGCACCGCCTTGGCGGCGAACCGGGTATCAAGCCCGGAACCGGAAACACAGCCGACGGTGGAACACAGAGCCAGGGCGGCCAGGGTGCGCGCAAAGAGCGAAAAATAGTTCATCAGAAATCCGAAACCCAGGATTTAGCCGGGACCTCAGGGGCCGACTCCGGCTCCTTCTTGCCGAGGTCAACCTTCTTCTTGTCCAGCCGCAGACGGTTGCCGAGGAAATCCTCCCCCGCGAAATTGTATTGTATCGTTTCCTGCCCTTCGAGGGGGGGGAGTTCGATCATCACCGGCAACTCCGTACCTTCGACCTCAAGCAGCGATTCCCCTTGCAGCGAGGTGGCGTTCAGCGTCCAGGAGGTGAGCGGGAAGCCCCTGTCGTCGGCCGTTTCGATCTTCAGGAAGGTTTTGCCGTTTTCGTTCAGAGTGCCAACCGTAACCGGCAACGCCGAGGATTGCAAGGCGACCATGCGCGCGTCGACCGAATGGTTGCCGGCCAGATCCCAGGCATGGAGCACGATCTCATAGGTACCGTTGGACAGCTTGCGCCGTCCGCCGTCCCGCCCTTCCCAGACCATCCGTTCCGGCAGGTTGCCTTCGTGCTCTTCCCGCACCAGCACCTCGCCGTCTTCGGTCTTGATTTCCAGCAGCCAACGGGTCATCGGCTTGGCGCGGGCCAGGCGGGGAAGGATCAGCAGATGGTCGCGAAAGGCGATCACCTCGCCGGTCTGCACCCCTTTCTTGATCTCCAGGCTGAGTTGCGGCGGCTCATTGATGACTTCATAGGTGGCGACATTGCGAATCCGTTCGGCGGAACGGTTGCGCCCCCATTCCAAAGCCAGGGTGACGGGATAGGAACCTTCCATGGCCGGCGCTTGCCAGCGACCGCGATAGCTGTCGGCGGCGGCGTCGCGATAGAGATAGGCGGTGCCCCCTTCCGTTTCGAGGGCGATCCTGGCCGGACGGGCATCGAGAAAACGGATTTTGACCAAGGCCTCAACCTCACTACCCCCTTTGGCGTAGGGCGGGGAAATCTGTACGGAGGCGAGCTGATAGAGGCGGTTGAGAGGCATGATCCGGCTCGAGACCTTGGCCCGCAACGCCTCCAGCATCTTGTCGAAGAGCGGCTCCCTGAGGTCATCCAGCCCTTGCGGCTGACCGATAGCCAAGGCCCGTACCTGCTCACCCAGGCTGGTCGAGTCGGTTCGGGACCAGACCGGCTTGCCGGTCTCGGCGTCAAAAGCGGTCAGGGTCAGGCCCAGCGAGGGATCGGCGCCGCCGTTTTCGGTGACGGTCCCCACCAGGATCAGCGAACAGTGAAGTTCTTGACCCATCTTCCGCACCGTGAAGACATCCAGATAGCCCGCTTCGCGCAAGCGGTTCGCGGCGAGAAAGGCGAGAATATCGGTTTCGGGAACGAGTGCGGCACCCAGGCTTTCGAGAGACGCGGCAAGCTCCTGGGTCAACGGCAGATTGAGTCCGTTATCCCCCTGACTCAGGTCCGCCAAAGGCAGAACCGCCACCCGCTCGGCGTACGCCGGCATCCTCCCGCAAAGCAGGAGGAGTAGAAGCAAGCCAAGGATGTATCGCCAGGACGCCCGCGAATTCATCGAGCCACTAATCCTTTTGCAGGGTGTTCAGCATACGGCCGGCCAGACGGAAACTGACATGGCTGATGTCGTCGCTGACAAAGCCGAAGAGCCGGTCGACGGTACGATAGCCGCTCTCGCTGTCGCTCGCCTGCCAGATGATCTGGCCGGTCTTGACATCGACTAGGCGCAGGGTGGCGGAAACCAGGGGATAGGTGTAGGTACCGTTCTGCTTTTCCCCGAAATCCTGAACGGCGCCGGCCAGATAAGCCTCGACCCCGAGTTCCTCGCCGAGGCGCTGCGCCGCGGCGGTGTCGAGGGTCTCCTGCTCCTTGCGCACCAGCTCTTCCCGCAGAAAGCGCTGGGCTTCCCCCTTCTCGACGATATCGAACAGCCCCCGGCTGAGAACCTCGGTGGCGACGACGTCGCGGAAGCGTTCCTCGGCGAATTTGGATTCCGTATGGTTTTCGAAGGGGAGGATGACGATCCGCTTCACATAGCCGAGCCCCAGGGCTTCGGCGGCATAGTGCCGGGGGGTGGAACAACCGCCCAGCAGACTCACTAACATCAGCGACAAGGCAAATTTTCGCACGTTCACCACCTCTTTCATTTGCGCGACATTGATTCTCATGGATCAGTAATGGGCGTTGAGGCTGCTCATCAGACTCCAGACATCCCCGGTCTGCGCCACCTGATAGGCGCCGCCGGCCTGCACGGCGAGGTTGCGGCTGATCGACCAGTTGATGGTCCCGGTGTACTGATCGGGATCGTCCGATTCCAGTCCGAAGGAAGCTCCGGCATTGAGTTGCAGGGTCCGGGTCATAAGCCAGGCCAGGGTATTGGACAGGGAGGTGTCGTCCATATCCACATCCCGGCGGTAGCTGGTGCTGAGCAGCAGCACGTCCGAAGGTCGGTAGCTCAGGGTCGCGCCGTATTGCCGGGAGGAAAGGGCCTCGGCTTCCTCCAGGTCGGCGGCCGAATCGGATTTGCTGTGGGCATAGTTCCAGTTGCCGGTCAGGTTCAGGCGCGGAGTCAGCCGGGCACTGCTGGTCAAGACGAAACCGTAGGTGGTCGTCTTCGCCCCGGTCTCCAGGTCGCGGTTGCGGGTCCAGGAAGGGGAGAAACTCATGGTCAGGTCGGGGAAGATTTCCGCCGCCACATTGCCGTGAATGGTGTCCCCCTGATCCGTCTCATCCCCCCCCTCGTAGCCGTGAGTGCGCGTATAGCCCAGGGAGGTGTCCAAAGTCGCCAGGGGCGAGGAATTGAAAGCCGTCGAATAGGAGCGGATCATGGTTCCCGCCTTACCATCCCCCGTGGTATTGTCCCGGGTCTCGCTCGCGCCGAGCGCCATGGCGAAATAGCGACTCGGCGCATAAGAGGCATTGAGGGCATGGGTGGTCTGGGTGTTGTCCAGATCCGAATCCGGCAGGTTCAGAACCCGCCGCATGCTGTACCCCGTCGACCAGTTCGGCGCCGGACGGTAGCCGATACTGAGCTGGGTCTGGTGGCTGACGAATTTGGTCGAGGTCTTCAGCCGGTCGGCCGTGGTGAAGATCAGCTCCCCCGCCCGGACTTCGGTCACATAGACCGGTGTAGCCAAAGCCTGAATGTTGATCGCCGAAATGACCACCTTGAGATAGCGGTCCGCAACCGGAACCGCGAGATCGACATAAGCCAGAGAGCGAGCGGCCTTGATATCGAAAGCCGGAGTGATTTGCCGCACCCGCTCCCAGGTGCGATTGTCGTCGCTTCGATAAACGGTCCAGGTCGCCCCCGCCAACGCACCTTGCTCTCCGGGAGAGAGCAATTTATCGAAATAAATCTCCATCCGGCTGACCGGCTGGGAGCTGGCTTCAATCCCGAGATGAACATAGACATCGCTGTCCTGCGGAAGGATTTGTACGCTGCGTGCTACCGTATTGTTATCAATCAGAGCAGCGGTACTGTCCAGCGCGACAAAGCGGGGATCGACCCGGCCGACGGCGGAGAGTCCGGCCATCAGGGTGATCGGCTGCATAACCACGCCGTCATCGCCGACGGCGGCATCGGTGTCGATCTCGCTGGAGGAATACTGCTGGCTCGCGCCGATCGAGAGGCGATCGCGAAAAAAACTTTCCGTGTATTTGAGCTGGGCATAATGATTCAGGGTTTCGGTATTGATATCCTCCACCAGGTCATCCGACTCGCCCCGACGCAGATCATAGAGCATGGCCAGACTTTCCCAGGAATATTCCACACTGCCGCCATAGTCGGTCGAATCGAGCTCCTGCTCATGGACGCGCTGGTCATCCCAGAGCTGGCTCTGGTTGTAGTGCAAACGCAGGTTCGGCCACTTTTCGATCTGGCTGTAAAGATTGGCGCCCCAGGTGCGGTTGACGACCGGAACCAGCCCCTCATCCCCTTCATCCTCGATATCCATACGGTTTTCCGAACCGTTCAGGTTCAGAGAGAACCACTCGTTGCGCAGGTCGAAGGCGGCCGAGGGATTGATGGAGCTGCTGTCATTGCCGTCGGAAAGCCGGTTCTCGTTATAGCGGGTCGCCGCCGAGAAATCCATCGCCGAACTCAACTGTTTGATGAAATTGAGATTGTACGATTGATTGAAGGCGTCCTCGGTACTGATTTCTTCGCCGCCGTTCTGCCGGTAATTGAGATTGCCGGAAACGGAAAAGGGATCCGCGGCGCCCCGATGCGGGGCAACCAGCAGCAGCGCCAGGCCCAGCGCGGCCATCAGGCGCAGCCTATTTCTGCAAGGCATGGGGGCCTCCGTGGCAGGCGTTGCAATCGGGGAATTTTTCGTGGAACGCCTGGTTATGAGGCATCCGGTGGCAGGTCACGCACTGNNGACTGTGCCAACTGCTCGTTTTCTTCGGGATGACAGCCGGCGCAGAAGCGCGACGGCACGAAATTGTCGTAGGCGACCTTGGCCGGCATGTGCGGTTTATGGCAGCCAAGGCAATCTTCATAGACCATGTCCGGCGTATGCGGGTCGTGGCACTCCAGGCACTTGAAAAACTCCCCGTGCCGACTGTGGCATTCCGTGCAGTCGAGCAGCGTATGCGCGCTCGGATAGTCCTCCAGCTGTTTTCCCTGATGGGGATGACAGGAAGCACAGGCAGGCGTGACCCGCGACGCTCCCGAGAACTCGATATCCCGGGGACGATGGGCGGGATGGCAGCCGAGGCAGTTGCCCACGGTGTAATGGCTGTTCTTTTCCGGCTCGTGACACCGGGTACATTCGGGGATGGCGTTCGCTCCCCGGGGCGGGTGTTCGACATGACAATCCAGACAGGTCACGGCCGTCTTGTGCAGACCGCCGCGACTTTCGATATCCCGGATCTCCTGCTCGTGGCACTTTCGGCAATCCCCCGCTTCGAGGTAGATCAGCACGCTCTCCGCCCGAACCGGAGTGCCGGCAAAGATCCCCGACGCGAAGGATACAACCGACAGCAGCAACAACAAAGCCCTGCCCATGACGCGCATCCTCGAACTCCGATTCACCGTCACCCCCGCTCCCAAGCCCTAACGCTTGCTCACGATCGCCGTCAGCTTTTCTTCCGCCTTCAGCCGTGCCGCCACCGCCTCAGCCTCGGTCTTCTCGACAAAAGGACCAATCAGCACCTTATACCAGAGCCCCCGGTCTCCCCGGTCGACCTCATAGATAAAGACCTGGTAGCCCTGTGCCGCCAACCGCTCCAGCAGAGACCGCGCCGCCTCCGGCTCACGGGCGAACGCCACCTGAAGGACATAGTCGTCGCGCGGCGTTTCCGGCAGAACATCAGGAGCCTTATCGCGATCGGCCCGTTTATCCACGGGGGGCGCCGCAACGACCATCGCCTCTTTCGGCGGCGCTTCTTCAGTCGCCCCGTCGACATCCGCAACCTCGGCTTCGGGCTGCTCCGCCAGGGGTTCCGGCGCCGCGCCGCTGCCCACCACTTCGTAAATCTGAATCCGGTGGTTAAAGGTATCGGCGACGATGATGCGACCGAAACTGTCGACGCAGACATCACTGGGATAGTTCAACCAGCCCCGCGCCTGCCCCATCCCCCCGAACTCGAAAAGGAATTCCCCTTCCAGCGAAAAAGCGGAGACCGAATGCCGTTGATAGTCAACCACATAAATCCGCCCGGCGCGATCATCCACGGCCAAGCCCCGGGGACGGGCCAGCTTGCCGGATTCTCCCCCCTTTTGACCGAATTTATAAAGAAATTTTTCGTTCCGGTCATAAACGTAAACCCGCCCCATCCCCTCGCTGAGCAGGTAAATATTGCCGTTGGCGCCCACCGTCATGGAGATGATCGCCACCTGCTCGCTGACCCCAAGCACGTCGTCCCGGGGCTCGATGGTCCGCAGGAAATTCCCGGCTGGATCGAGAACCACGACGCCGACGCCGGTAAGACCTGTCACATAGATGTTGCCGTTCGCACCGACCACAACTTTGCGCGGCAGAAAGACATCGGCCCCCTCGAAACCCGAAAAGTAAATCTTCCCTTCCGGCAGAAAGGCGCCGTTGAGCATGACCAGATGCCCACGCGGCTCGTCCTTGCTCGCCCCAGCGCAGGCATAAAGACGATTGTTGGACACATAACAACTGGTGACACCGTGCAGGCCGCGCCCGGCGCCTACGGACATATAGGGGAAATAATCGGCAGTGAAAATAACCAGCTTGTTCTTCAGCGGACTGGTGACGAAAATCTCGTCGGCGGCGGGATCGTAGAAAAGAGAGGAAGGATAGGAGAGGTCGTTACCGACATTGTCGTTGGCGACCATCCCGATGCAACGGACAGGCTGCACTGCGGCAGCCCCCCAAAGCAGGGACGGAACCAAAGACGAGGCTAGGCCGACCAGGATTAAAAACACCAGGCGAAACGACATAAATAACTGCAATTTGGACACTCTTTTCCATTTATGAAACATAATCGCCCCCTCGGCGGGGCCGATTATAGCAAACCAATTTTGAATTGTAAACGTAACTCACATCACCCCTTTCCCGAAACAACACCCCTGAAAATAACCTTGCCTTTTTTAATCGCCCATGGTAAATACCCCTTCCGTTGTTCATGAAAAAAGCCATGTCGGGGCGTAGCGCAGCCTGGTAGCGCACCTGCTTCGGGAGCAGGGGGTCGAAGGTTCAAATCCTTTCGCCCCGACCATTTTTTCGCATAAGTACCAACAAGATAGCCCCACTCTCCGTTAGGAAAGTGGGGCTTTTTGTTTTTCTCTCCGGTCCTTCTCCGGTCCCCGTGCGAGATTCCTTATTCCAACTGGAATCTCGCTGCGCTCTCCGGGGCCGACCCCCTCCGATCGGAGACTTTTCTTTTTACCTGCTACTTCGACGGCTTCCGCCGAAATGTTCCGAGTCGTCTCGATCCCCGCTCAGGGCTCCGGGGCAACCAATTCGTTCCGGGACAGCTCCGGGGCGCATGGGGACCGTGGGGAGCGATTTTTGCTAGCGTCCGGGAAGTCCAGAATGTCCGGGCAGCAAGCTTACCACACAGTGAATGGCCCCGATGGTCTATCAGCATCTGACTCTTTCCGGTCCCCTCTCCTGAGAGAGGAAGTCTTCCGGTATCACCTTCTCCGCAAAGTTTCAGGGATTAGTGAAATACAGGGAGGAAGTCCCGCATTCGCCGCACTCCCGGAAAAACTGGCGCCCGTCCTTCCTCAAACGTTCCCGGTGTCCCTCGCTGCAACAGCCTAGTTTGACCGGGGTATTCCCGTCGCAGGCCGAACACTTGAAGTAGTAGCCGTACTTCCCGTACTGAATTGAGAGCTGGCCGCTACCGCAATTTCGGCACTGTATCGCCGACTCAGGAGCTTTCGTTTCAACCTGGGGGACGGTAATAACGGTCTTATCTGGTGCGTTTTTGAGTCCAAATTTGGCGGCGTAGTCAATCTGGATCGGCCGGTGTTTAGCAACAATGGCATTGCCAATGTCCATCAAAGTCTCTGTCGAAACCAACTTGGCCAAGGCGCCGAAGGTATCGAGGACCCCCAAAGAGCCGAGCAGTTTGTCGATCGTCTTGCCAAGTTCTTCCGACTTGATTACCCGACTGGTGTCGAACTTTTTTGGTCGGTCGACACGGGCTCTACTGGAAACAAGAACAAAGGGCTCGTAAGTCGGTGAGAGTTTGAGCCCCATCCGCGTCGGCCACGCGATTTCGGCTACGGCATCCTTGAGAACAGCAACATGCCGCTCGTTCTGCGCCAGGGGGGACGGCATTCCCTCAAAGGTCTTCTTGAAGCTGTTCCACTGGAGGAACTGGCCGTCTTCCTCGATTTTGATTCCTGCATGGAAGTGCTTCGTTTCCAGGACGAAGAATTTCAATGTTCGGTGGATCAACAGGTGGTCGATCTGAGCTACGCGACCGTTGATCTCCAGGCGGAGATCGTGGATGATAGCCGTCCGCTCAGAGTCCTTCAGATCGAAGTCAATGAGATAGGCCGCCTCAGCCTCCCCTTTTTGGCCAGCCCGAAGCATCCTCAACTCCTGCTCGAGCTTGCCCCTGGTCTCGGCCGGAGCGATGGCCATAAGTCGCTCAAGTTCTTCGATCTGCAGTTCTTTTGTGTCTGCCTGTTTGAGGATCACTACAGCCCCCTTAAATCATGATTGATAGGCTGTTGATGCATTTATATTGACAAAAATAGCTCCAGGGTGGGATCAAAATTATTACCATTTTTTATGACAGCAATTATTAATGAGCACTAACTACACTTCTATATTTTCTTAGATCAGTTAAAAACGGAATTTTGGAACAGCACAACTCTCCTCTCTGTTCCCTTGGCTTTATACATTGCTGTATCAGCATTTTTTAGAAGGATGTCTGCGGTTTCTCCATCTACGGGGTAGAAGGCAATACCGATACTGACCCTAAGAGAAAGAACAGTTCCCTTAAACGTGAAGGCCTCGGAAATCCGTTTAACAATCAACTCTGCAAGATCGACTACGTCGGCTTCTTGCTTGACCTCCAACAACAGGCACAAAAATTCGTCGCCTCCCCAGCGACTGACCGTATCTTGTCCGCGGGTGGCCGACTGTAAACGGTCTGCCACCGTGAGCAGAACCTTGTCTCCCATATCATGGCCATAAGAGTCGTTAATGTTCTTAAAATTGTCGATGTCCATAAACAGGACGGCGAGTTTCCAATCATGCCGTTTTGCCTGGATTAACCCATGATCGAGGCGCTCTTCAAATAATACACGGTTCGGCAGACCTGTGAGCGCGTCATGAAGCGCACTTTTTCGTGATTCTTCTTCTTTGGCCTGGGATTTCGATAGATCGTCGCGCACACCAGCTATATCGTTCTTCATATCAGAAAGTTCGGCTTCGATTACCAGTCGTTCAGCAACCTCCTTGGCAAGTTCAGTATTGACCTGATGTAGATCGTCTGCGGCTTTCGCTACTTTATATTCAACTTCTCTGTTCTGATTGATGGCGTCCTTGATGATCTGGACGGGTATCTCGACTTCTTTTTCCTGTTTCAGAATTTCGTTTACAGAAGTAAGTTCATTTGCAGCTTGCTTTACATTCTCTTTGATTTTCTCATTTTTGTTAATAACTTTTTCAAGAGAAGCGTTTTTGTCGGCCGCCGTTTTTTTCTGATTTTTTGATTTTGACTTCATAATATATTTCCTCTTTACATAGAGTATGTCAACGCAAATATCTGACTACATGTTATTCGAAGTTATGCACTTAAGATTTTAAATTAGGTTGTTTTGCATCTATTTTTTATCTTGACTTCGTACCTTCCTTTTACTTTTTTTACCCTGAATCTGACAATTTTTTCTATCAGAGTCAGAGGTAGTGGCTTGCTGATTGGAAACTGGACCGATCATTTTGCAAAATTGTACTCAGCCAACTCGCGTTTGAATGTCTCAATACCAGATGGGGTTGGATATAAGCCGATGTGGTTTTGGAGTGCTGCGAAATGTACCAAATTCTCATTCAACACGAACGTGGGGATTCGATATTTGATTTTCTCTTCGGCATCGGGTGCGGCCTTCTTAATGGTAGCCCGTACTTGCTTCAGAATATCTTGAATATCGCGTGGGAAAGTGGCGATGTATTCGTCAATGGTGGCGGGTGCTCGGTAGATTCAACTCGTAAGTGCA
>DIVU01000113.1 GCA_002423365.1 Desulfuromonadaceae bacterium UBA6124
TAGCCCATGCCGGCGCGCAGACCGCCCATCAGCTGATGGATGTTGTTGGAAAGGCTGCCGCGGAAAGGCACCCGCCCTTCAATCCCCTCGGGAACCAGTTTCACGTCGCTGTCCACATCCCCCTGGAAATAGCGGTCCTTGCTCCCCTGCTTCATGGCGCCGAGGCTGCCCATGCCGCGATAGGTCTTGTAGGTACGCCCCTGGTAGAGGATGGTCTCGCCAGGAGACTCATCGGTGCCGGCGAAGAGGGAGCCGATCATGATGATGTCGGCGCCGGCGGCGATGGCCTTGGGGAGTTCTCCGGAATATTTGATGCCGCCGTCGGCGATCAGCGGAATCCCCGCCTTGCGGGTGACGGTGGCCACATCGGCGATGGCGGTGATCTGCGGCACCCCGACCCCGGCGACGACCCGGGTGGTGCAGATCGAGCCCGGACCGATGCCGACCTTGACGGCGTCGACGCCGGCCTTGATCAGGGCCGCCGCCGCTTCGGCGGTGGCGATGTTGCCGGCGATCAATTGCAGATCGGGATAGGCCCGTTTGGTGTCGCGAACCGAGTCGAGAACCCCCTGGGAATGACCGTGGGCGGTATCGATGACGACCACGTCGACTCCGGCCCGCACCAGGGCTTCGAGACGCTCCTCGCGATCTCCCGCGACCCCGACCGCCGCCCCGACCCGCAGCCGGCCGAAGTCGTCCTTGCAGGCGTTGGGATACTTGCGGACCTTTTCAATATCCTTGATGGTAATCAACCCCTTGAGAACATAGTTGTCATCCACCACCAGCAACTTTTCGATGCGGTGCTGATGCAGGTGAAACTTGGCTTCCTCCAGCGTCGTCCCCGGAGGAACGGTGACCAGCTTATCCTTGGTCATGACATTGGAAATCGGCTGATCGAGTTTCGTCTCGAAACGCAGATCGCGGTTGGTGAGAATCCCGACCAGCTTGCCGTTTGTGGTGATCGGTACCCCGGAGATGCGGTACTTCTCCATCAGTTCGAGGGCTTCGTAGATTTTCTGTTCGGGACGCATGGTGATCGGATCGACGATCATGCCGCTTTCCGACTTTTTCACCTGATCGACTTCGAGGGCCTGCATGGCCGGTGTCATATTTTTATGCAGGATGCCGAGACCGCCCTCCCGGGCCATGCAGATGGCGGTCCGATTCTCGGTGACGGTATCCATGGCGGCGGAAAGCAGGGGGATGTTGAGCCTGACCCTGGGAGTCAGTTGGGTGGTAAGATCGACTTCCTTGGGCAAAACGGTGGAATGGGCGGGGACGAGAAGCACATCGTCGAAAGTGAGTCCTTCACGGATCTCGGGATCCAGCATCGCCAGCTCCTTTTATGAGAGGGGGGACATCCTTGGTAGTGAAGTGAAAAATATTAATCGGCGATACTAGCCAAACCGGTCCGGTTGAGTCAAGGCAAAATCTGTTAAAAATTCTCAAACAGGCGCGGCCGCGACCATCCCCGCGCGGGGAGAGGATCGCAGCTGGAAAAGGACAAAAATCGGACTAATTGGGGATGAACTGACCGACGTTTTCGATGCGATACATGAGGGCGGCCAGGAGCTTGACCGTATGCTCCAGATCGTCGAGTGACAGAAGCTCCACCGGGGTATGCATATAGCGCAAGGGAACGCTGACCAGCGCCGCCGCCGTCCCGCCCCGGGAGAGCTGGATGACGTTGGCGTCGGTGCCGGTGCCGCGCGGCGCGCCCATCACCTGATAGGGGATGTTCTCGGCGCGGGCGGTGGCGACGAGCAGGTCAAAGAGAACCGGATTGACGTTGGGGCCGCGAGCGATGATCGGCCCCTTGCCGATCTTGAACTCGCCGATCTCCTTTTTGTCCATCTCCGGATAGTCGGTGGCGAAGCCGACATCGACGGCGATGCCGATATCGGGATTAACCCCGTAGGCGCTGGTGGTGCCGCCGCGCAACCCGACCTCTTCCTGTACCGTGGAGACGACATGCAGGTCGACCGGCGCCGGACCGCGCCGCCGCACTTCCTGCAAAACCCGGGCGACAACGAAAGCGCCCATCTTATCGTCAAAGGCGCGGGAGATGACCCGGTCCCCCTGCAAGCGCTCCAGCCCCACGGCGAAGGTCGCGGGATCGCCGATGGCCACTAGCTTCTCGGCCTCGGCTTTATCGGCGCAGCCGATGTCGATGAACTGGCTCTTGAGCTTGACCACCGTCTCCCGGTCCTTGGTCTCCATCATGTGAATCGGCTTCTTGCCGACGACGCCGAGAATCGGACCGGAGGCGGTATGGACATAAACGCGCTGTCCCGGCACCAGATGAGCGTCGACTCCGCCAATGGCGGCGAAGAAGAGAAAGCCGTTATCGTCGATATGCTTGATCATGAAGCCGATTTCGTCGCAGTGCCCGGCCAGCATCACCCGGGGGCAATTCTCCCCGGCACCGCCGATGCGAGCAATGACGTTGCCCATGACGTCGGTGTGCAACTCATCGGCCACCGGCTCCAGCACCCGCCGGATGACCCGCTGCGCCGGCTGTTCAAAGCCCGAGGGGCTGGGGGTTTCCACCAATTCCTTCAAAAAATCGAAATCCATCTGTTCCATGGTTACCTAATCCTTGAATGTAGAAGTTCCTTTGCTTTTTCCTTCAGCCTTCGGTCTTCAGCCTTAAAGCCTGATCCCCACCGCCTTGAAAACCAG
>DIVU01000223.1 GCA_002423365.1 Desulfuromonadaceae bacterium UBA6124
CGCATCTGCCCCTGGCGCATGCGCCGCAGCAGCCCCTCGCAGCGGGCATCGGTGAAGGCAAGGCGAGCCTTGGCGCGGGCACCGCCGAAGAGGGCGACCCCCAGAAGCAGCAGGCGGGGGAGCAGAGCGTAGACGAGAATCGCCCAGAGGAGGAAATACCACCAGGCCTGGAGATCGGCGTTGGCCAGATGTTCCAACCCCTCCTTGAGAAAGACCCGCGATCCTTCGACTTGCTCCAGGGTCGGATGGGACCGGGGGGGCTCCGCCAGGGCGGACCAGGGCCGGGCAATCAGCGTCGCCAACCGGTAGACCTGGTCGGCGGAAACCTGGGCCGTGGTCTGCCAGCTGAAGGCGAGATCGGCGACCCAGCCGCGCAGCAGCACCGTCAGCCACAGACCGAGCGCGAAACCGAGCCCGGCGAGCTGCATCCAGGCGAAGATCAGTCGGCCCATGACCCCGGCATGCAGGCTTCCCCGGGCGCGCAGACGGCCCCAGACCGAGGCGCCCCGCCCTTTGCCCCCGCCGGTCAAAAACCGCCCTAGNNCCCCCGCCGGTCAAAAACCGGCCCAGCCGGGTAAAGAGGGCGCCGGTCAGGGCGGTGACGACGGGACCGGAAAAATCCCCGCCCGTCAGGCGCCGCGCCAGGGGCAAGAGCGCCGAGGCCAGGGTCAGCAGAAAGGGGAGAAGGACGAGCAGCAGGAGCGCCACGAAGAGATTGATCGGCCGGGCGCCGGCATAGCTCAGCACCCCCCAGGCCAGCCCCGCGCCGGAAACCAGGGCGCCGCCGAAGAGAAGCAGCGGGAGCAGCCGGGCCAGCGCCGCGACGGCGGCGCCGGGCAGCCCCCCCTCCCCGCGCGCCTGGGCCGCTTCCCGCCGCAGTTCCAACCAGCGCCACAGCAGCACGCGCCGGGGCAGCGGCGGCGATTGCTCCAGACGGCCGCGATAGAGTTCCCGGTCGCGAACGGCCAGATCCTCCTCATCGGCCTCCGCATCCCGGCTGAGAAAATATTCTAGATCGGCCAGCGCGGCGAGATCCCAATCTTCTTGTTTTTGTGGTGTTTTCGCCATTGTACCCCAAAAAGACAAGGTGAATGATTTTAGAAGAATCGCAAGCGTTTCAATCTACCTCAGCCCCTACCCTGAATCCAACCCCTTTTGTCTCTAAAACAAATCAAGAATAAATCAAATAAATTCACTTACTTAAATAAAAAAACCGCGCACCTATTGAAAAAAAATCGGCAGATAGGCGAAACTAGAGCTGCCGTCCCAATCTCGGCAGAAAAATCCCGGTGTTTTTTCGGTCAAAAGGGATTTCCGATACGCGGAACTCCCGTCACTCAACCCCAGTGGATTCTCAGGAGATGGAATCATGCGAAAGACGTTGCGTTGTTTAACCTGGAACCTGCTCACCACGCTGCTTTTCACAACCATGGCGTTTGCCGATTGCGCCTCCGATTGCAGCAGCGGCTGTTCGAGCTACGACGGCCAGGCCTACGAAGATTGCATGGTCGGCTGTCTTCAGGACTGCCAGAAGTACGATCCGCCGGCCGTGCCGGACGTCCCTGAACCGACGCCGGTCGAGCCCGAGGAAGACACGGAAGACAGCGATGATTCGGAAGACGGGGAAGAGGCTGAAGGAAACGAAGAGTAACTCGGAGTGGACGCCGCGGTCGTCCGCCGCCCCCCGGAAGGATGTCTTTCATGCGACACAAAGCGAACACCCGAGGCGCGCAAGCGCCAACACCGCTGGACCGGGCCGATCTGTTGCTGCGCGAGCATCGGTTCGGCGAAGCGATCAGCGGCTACGAAGCGCGTCTGGCGGCCGAACCGAGGGATCTCGCGGCGCTGCTGAAACTTGGCATCTGCCACCTGCTCAACCGCTCGGAAGAAGAATTTCTCCGTATCTTCCAGGTTGCCGGGGGGCGGGTTTCCGCAACCGCCGAATTGCCCGGCGACCTCCAGACCCTCTGGAACAAATACCAGGGGCTGGCCGGACGCGTTACCGCCGGGGCGCTGGTTCTCGGCACGTTGGCAGCGACCGGCTGCACCGCCGCCGAACCCCCGGAATCCACCCACAAACCGACAACCGAGGCGACGGCGGTGCCGACAACAACGGTGGCACCGCCGCCCAGACAGAATCCGCAAGAACCTTCCTATACCGGGCACAAATACAGCGGTGGGGTCTATCTTCCCCTAGAAGAAGACCCCGGGTTGGTGCTCTTTTCCGACGATGGCCGACCGATTGTACCGGAGAAGACGCCTGGGAACGGACCCGACGGACCACCCGCCGAGACGGATGTGGCCAAGTAATGTCTGCGCCGATTGGGCCACGGGCACTCCCCTGTCATGCGCCAAGCGATGCTCTGCGCATCGAGCGCTCGACCGACGGCACCCTCCGCTACTTTCGTGCCGACTCCTCCGCCCCTGAGGAATTCAGCTACCGCAAGCCCTTTCTCCTGGAACTGGAGATCACCAGGCGCTGCAATCTGAGTTGTGTTCACTGTTACGCTCAGGCGACGGAAAAAGGCCTGGCCGAAGAACTGACGCTGGACGAAATCCGGCGAGTGCTGCGCGAAGGGGCCGAACTCGGTATCGGCGAGCTTTCCCTGACCGGCGGCGAAGTCTTTCTGCGCCCCGATTTTCTTGCGATCATCGACATCGCCGCGGACTTGGGCTATGCGGTGCGCTTCGTAACCAACGCCACGCTGCTGACCGACGAACTTCTCGAACACCTCTGCCGGCGCCCCATCAAACTGATCACCGTCAGCCTCGACAGCCTCGGAACCGCACCGCACGAAAGCATCCGGGGAGTCGGAAGTCACGCCCCGGCCCTGCGCAATCTTCTCCGCCTCAAGGCCGCCGGGTTCGCGCTCAGCGTCATCACCGCCTTTTCCCGACTGAACCTGGCGGAGTTCGACCGGCTTCTCGATTTCTGCCTGAACCATCGCCTCAACTGGCAGGTGCAACTCACGACAGCCAAGGGACGCTGCGAAAAATCCCTCACCCTGTCACCCGAAGAATATTACGCCCTTGGAGAAAAAGTGGCCGAGGCCTATGTCGCCCGGCTGCCGATCCGCGTCATCCCCATGGACGATTTGGCAACCTTCTCCCACTTCCATCCCCTGTCACGACTATCGGAGACCTGGCAAGGCGGTTGTACCGGCGGGCTGCTGACCCTGTTCGTCCGTGCCGACGGCCAGGTGACGCCCTGCTCCGCCCTCTGTTTCGCCGAAACGGTGGTAGGCAATATTCGTCGGGATTCGTTACGCGCCATCTGCGAGGAGGAGCGCTGCCGGAAGCTGCTCTCCTGGCTGAACCCGGAGCGCCTGACGGGGGTGTGCGCCCAATGCCCCTTTCGCCGGGAATGCAGCGGCGGCTGTCCGGAGATGCTGCTCGCCATGTGCCGCTCACGCACCGAAAACGAGTACTGCTATCACCGCATCGAGCAATCGCGGATTCTGGAGGGGATCGTCTGATGTCCTATGCGAAGCCGTTGCGCCACGCGGTACTGGAAATCACCAACCGCTGTAATCTGCGCTGCGCCCACTGCGCTTCCGACTCCGGGGAGGCGCGGGCCAACGAGCTCTCCCTCGGCGAATGGCGCCGACTTCTCTTTGATATCCGCGAACTGGGGGGCGAGGAAATCACCCTGTTGGGAGGGGAGCCGCTGTTGCACCCCGAGTGGTTCAAGATCGCCGCGACCGTGGGAGAACTCGGCATGCGCCTGGTTCTGATCTCCAATGGCCTGCTGATGGACCGGGAGGAAACCCTGGCGAGACTGAAAGAGCTGCGTCCACACCTGATCGGAATCAGCCTCGACGGCGCGACGGCGGAAAGTTACCGACAGATGCGCGGGGTGGACGGCTTCGACCGGATAATCGGTCTGCTGCGGCGGCTGCTTGATGACGGGCATCCCCGGGTCAATGCCATCACCACCTTCACGCGAAGCAACCTGGGGGAGTTCGACCGTTTCGACGACCTGCTCGCCAACAGCGGTATCACCTGGCAGATCCAGCTGGCCCATTACGGCGGCGAGAGGTTTCTGGCGGAGGAGTTCGCGACCCGGGAGGACTTCAACTGGCTGACCGTAAAAATCCGGCAGGCA
The DNA here is from genome assembly GCA_002423365.1 of Desulfuromonadaceae bacterium UBA6124. GTDB lineage: Bacteria > Desulfobacterota > Desulfuromonadia > Desulfuromonadales > Trichloromonadaceae > Trichloromonas. The sequence continues at coordinate 4,106 of DIVU01000223.1, forward strand.
ATCCTCACGCGCCCGGATCTGCGATTACGGACCATGGATGATTTCGGTTATTTCCCGCTGGATCCGGCCCTACGCTTTCTGCACCAGACCTGGACCGGCTGTATCGCCGGCACGAGCCTGGTCGGTGTACGCAGCAACGGCGACCTGCTCGGCTGCCTGTCGCTGGGGGACCGCTTTATCGAAGGCAATCTCCGGAAAAACCCGTTGCGAAAGTTCTGGACCCGATCGAGCTCCTTCCGTCGTTTCCGGGAAAAGCATCGCTCCCTGAGCGGAGCCTGCGCCGGCTGTGCTTTCGCCGACGAATGCCGGGCCGGCTGTTCCAGCATCGCCTATAGCGCCACCGGGGATCTGGGCAACAACCCCTACTGCATCCGCGCGCTCGAAAGCGCGGCCATAATCGCCGACGTCACGGATGGGATTTAGGTATAAGAGGCGAGAAAAGGAGGGCGCAATATGAAGAGCAAAGGAGAGATTCGTCCTGGAGGGATCACGATGAAACCAACCTCGGCCAGAAGCCTGTTGTGGCTGTCCTTTTTTCTGATCCTGCTCAGCGGCCTGGGCATGGCCCCCCCGGCCGCCCTGTCGACGGCACTGCTGGGGGCGTTTTTTGCCGTCTTTCCAAGCCTGTTCGCCCCGGGAAAGTTGCGTATTTTCGGTGTATTGCTGTTGCTTCTGGGGCTGACCCTCAGCGGGCTCCATTACCCCGACTTCAAGAACCACATGGCGCGCTACCGCCAGCATGCGGAAAGTCGACCCTAACCGACACGATTCATTCTTCACCGGTCACCAAGGAAAGGAGTTACGAATGAAACTCAGGAAAACCTTCCGCCCCCTTCTGCTGGGATGCCTGTTGCTGACCATCGTCAACGGGCCGACGACGCAGGCCGGCGCCGAAGAAACACCGAAAGGCGAACTCACCGCGAAAGATTACGCCGAAGGCGCCAAGGATGCCGCCATCGTTATCGGCGCCGGGGTCGCCGGCGGGGGAATCGCCGGCGCCGCCATCGCCGCCGGGGTGGTGCTCAACGACCGGCTCGATCAGGCCAACGCCGCCGCCGACAAACGCAACGAGCAACTGGATCAGCAACTCAAGGACCAGAAAGCCGAACTTTGCCGGGAATCGGGCCGCTATTGCGATTGACGACCCGGGCAGCCCTTTCAACCTTTCCGCGCGAAAGGGCTATTTCTCGCAGACCCGTTTGCAGGCTTCCAGATCCTCGAAGGGGGTCACACCACCACAGCCGCCATAAGCAAATTCGCGGCATTCCTTGGCCGCGGCATCGTAATAGCTCGCCCAGAATAATGCCTTGCAGGCTCCGTCCTGGGGTTCCAGGCGACATCTTGCCTGAATGTCGATGTCCAGATGGTCGGTCTTTTTCAGCAGGTCACTCAAGAAAACCGCCGCATCCCGATGCCCGCGGTAAAGACAGAAATCGATATCTTCCGCCGTGGGCTTCACCCCTTGGGCCGTCAGATTTTTGATGATATTGACGTTGCCCGCTTCGCAGGCCCCCCGCAGAATGTCTTTCTGCCGGGGAACCAGCCCTTTTTCCAGAAGCGGAAAATAGAGATCTTCCCGCCCGGTCCTGGCCGCATGAACAAGGGATTGCTCGTCAAAGGGCGTTCCGTTTTCCATGAGAACCGTTGCGAGATCTCCACGCCCACGACTGATGGCCTCGTTAAGGAAATCCGCATCGGTAAAATTTTTAAAATCAAAGCCTTTTTCGGCAAAAAGCCGGGCCAGCCCCACGGCCTCGGATTGTCCATCCCAATAGATCAAGTTATGCAGGGTCGAACGGCCTTCAACGTCTTTCAGGTTGAGCTCAGCGCCTTTTTCAACGAGCCCCCGGACAACCTCGGGCAGCATGTAACTCACGGCGTCATGAAGCGGCGTACGTCCGCTCTTGTCTTTGGCGTTGATGTCCGCGCCGTGCGCCAGCAGCAGTTTGGCGGCCTCGCCATTCCTATAACTGATCAGGTAATGAAGGGGCGTACTTTTGCTTTCCTCGTCCCAGTAATTGACGTCCGCGCCATGCTCAAGAAGGTCGGCATAGACTTCCGGATCCTTCTCCCCATTCTTTGCATAGGCCAGAAGCGTCTCCGACGGAGAAACCTCTTCGACCCGATCCCAATTTTGTCCGGCCCAGGCCGCCCCTAACGGCAACCAAAGAAAAACCAACAGCCCCGCGATCCTCATCACTGTCTTATGCATGACCCCTCCTTGCTGAAAGATCCCCCTAACCCACCTGCTTGCCCACGAACATCGTCCCTCTGCCGTACACTCCGGTCCGCGCTTCAATAAAGAAAGAAACCATTCCATTAAAGCATATCCACGGGATCGACGTCGACGGCCAGGGCGACGCCGGCGGGGATTTTTTTGCGCAGCGTCGGCAGTCGGGAAAGCAGGCGACGCAGGGGGAGCCGGGTCGGGGATTTGAGCAGGATCTGTACCCGGCTTTTGCCCCGCAGCTTGGCCAGGGGACAGGGGGCGGGGCCGAGGACTTCGACTTCCCCGGCGGCCTGAAGCAACGCAACCGCCAACGCTTGCGCGGCGGCGGCGACCTGATCGACATTGTTGCCGGAAAGGACGAGGTTGACCAGATGGCCGAAGGGGGGATAGCCGAGTTCCTGGCGGAAAGCGACTTCCTGCTCGTAAAAGCTGCGATAGTCGTGGGTCGCGGCGCAGGCCAGGGCGTAATGGTCGGGGTTGCGGGTCTGGATGATGACCCGTCCCGGCAGCTCCCCCCGTCCGGCCCGCCCGGCGACCTGGGTGAGCAGGGAGAAGGTGCGCTCGGCGCTACGGAAATCGGGAAAGTTGAGGGTGGCGTCGGCGTTGACCACCCCGACCAGAGTGACGCCGTGGAAGTCATGCCCCTTGGCGACCATCTGGGTGCCGACGAGAATGTCGATCTCGCGGTCGGTCATGCGTTCCATCAGGGACTGATGCGCCCCCTTGCGGGCGGTGGTGTCGCGGTCCATGCGGGCGATGCGCGCCTCGGGAAAGCGCTCGGCCAGCTCGCTTTCAAGACGCTCGGTGCCGATCCCCTCGGGATGGATGTTGCCCCCCTGGCAGTTGGGGCAAAGCTCGGGCGGCGTCTGCTGGTAGTCGCAGTAGTGACAGCGCAGCAGCCGGTGTTGCCGATGGAAGGTCAGGGTGATTTCGCAGTTGGGGCAGCGGAAGGTCGTGCCGCAGTCGGCGCAGAGCAGATAGGGGGCGAAGCCGCGCCGGTTGAGCAGGAGCAGCGATTGCTCCCCCCGCGCCAGATTCTCTTCCAGGGCACTCAGGAGCGGTGCGGAGAGGTATTCACCGAAGGGGGTGGCGGCCAGGTCGACCAGCTCGATGTGCGGCAGTTCCCGGGCCAGCACCCGGCCGGAAAGTTCCAGATAACCGGTTTGGCCGCTCTGCGCCCGCTGGAAGGTGGTGACGGCCGGGGTGGCGCTGCCGAGCAGCACCGTCGCGTTGGCCATCTGGCCGCGCAACAGGGCGAGGTCGCGGGCGTGGTAGCGGAAGCCCTCCCCCTGCTTGTAGCTCGCCTCGTGTTCCTCGTCGACGACGATGATCCCCAGCGCATCAAGGGGGGCGAAGACCGCCGAGCGAGCGCCGATAACGATCTGCACCTCGCCGCGGGCAATGGCCCGCCAGGCGTCGTAGCGCTCGCCGTCGGAAAGCCCGGAATGAAGCACGGCGATGCTCGCCCGACCGCCGTGGAAACGGGCGCGGAAGCGCCCCACCAGTTGCGGGGTGAGGGCGATCTCCGGCACCAGCACCAGCGCCCGCCGTCCCTGGGCCAATACCTGGTCGATGGCGCGCAGGTAGATTTCGGTCTTGCCGCTGCCGGTGACGCCGTGCAGCAGAAAAGGAGCGAACTCGC
>DIVU01000165.1:0-2573 GCA_002423365.1 Desulfuromonadaceae bacterium UBA6124
CGGTAGAGGGCCTGGCGTTCGAGAAAGAGTTCGTGAAAGCTCTGCTCCGGCGCCTTGGCGATTCCCCGGCTGGTGAAGTTCTTGATGCGCCGCCCAATCTCCTCGAACTCGACGTCGATGAAGACGATCCGCGAAATCTGCCGTAGATGGGCCATGGCCTTGTCGCTGTAGACGGCGCTGCCGCCGGTGGCGATGACCTGGCGTTCGACGTTGAGCTTGAGGATTTCTTCTTCCTCGATGCGCCGCAGTTCGAGATGGCCGCTTTCGTCGAGGATCCGTTGCAGGGGTTTTTGCCGGTTGATCTGGATGAGGATGTCGGTGTCGACGAAGCCGAAGGCGAGTTCCTTGGCGAGGATGATGCCGACGGTACTCTTGCCGGCGCCGGGCATGCCGATGAGGGTCAGGTTGGCGGGCATGGAGGCTCCTGGGAAAGGGGATGAAACCCATCCTTTCCCAGGGGAGGGAAGCTTGTCAAGGGGGATTGCCGTCGGCGTCGGGCAGGGCCACTTTCAGTCTTTGGATGCGGCGCCAGGAGGCGTCGATGCGGGCCTCGTCGATCACGTTGCGCCGGAGCAGATCGCGCAGGGTGGCGAGGACGCGGGGGACGATCTCTTCGTCGTAGTCGAGGTTGTTGCCGAAGATCAGGATATCGACCCCGGCCAGCACGGCCTTTTCGACCGCCTCGGGCAGACTGTGTCGAGCGCTGATGGCGGCCATCTGCAAGTCGTCGGAGAGGACCACACCGGGAAAGCCGAGTTCCTTGCGCAGCAGGCCGTCGATCACGGCGGGGGAGAGGGTGGCGGGCAATTCCTTGTCGAGTTGGGCGTTGAAGACGTGGGCGGTCATCACCGCGTCGGCCAGGCCGGCGGTGATGAGTTCCCGGTAGGGGATGAGTTCGTCTTTGCGCCAGCTGCCGCTGACGTCGGTGAAGCCAAGATGGGAGTCGGCGGTCGAGCTGCCGTGACCGGGGAAGTGCTTGAGGCAGGTCAGCACCCCCTCTTGCCGGTGCCCCGCGATATAGGCCCGGGCCTGGGCCGTGACTTTGGCGGGATCGGCGGCGAAGGCGCGGCCGTAGCGGGCGATCACCGGGTTGTCGGGATTGACCCGCAGGTCGACCACCGGCGCCAGATTGAAATTGATTCCGGCCTCCCTCAGGGTGCGGGCCTGAGCGGCGGCGCGGCGAGTCGTCTCGGCTGGATCGTCAAGCCGCCCCAGTTCCTCATGGGAGAGGGTCGCGGGAAACCCGTAACGGGGGGCGAGGCGGTTGACCCGTCCGCCTTCCTGGTCAATGGCGATGAGCAGGGGCTTCCGCGCTTCCCGACGCAGGCGACCGGTCAGTTCCCGCAACTGTTGCAGCGAAGCGATATTGCGGCCATGGGTGTGGCTTGCAAGATCGTAATCGAAGAGGATGACGCCGCCGAGGTGATGTTTGCGGATGTCGCGCAGGATGAAATGATCGTCGGCGACGTTCGTGCCGCGAAAGCCGACCATGAGCATCTGGCCGAGACGTTCGTCGAGAGAGGGTTGGTCGGAGTGGGGTGACGTCGCCGTCGCCGGGAACGAAAAGGTGAGAAACGTCAGGAGGAAAAGGGGGAAAAAACGACGGGCCTGCCCGAGGCAGACCCGAATACGTCGAACCGGTAGATAGCGCTTGGGGTCAGGGGTGGCAATAAGCATGCAACGCTCGCTCGAATCCGCGCAAACCCTCGATAGTCAGTACCAGAGGGCTGCCGCAGCGGGCACATTTGCGGATCTTGCCGGGAGAGATGTCGGAAAGACGCTGGTGGGAGCTGGATTTGCACTGGGGACACTCGTAATCGATTGTGAGTTCCATGGAGCCACCTCAGGGGAAGGAGGGTAGGGGGATTAGCGAGACTTAAGATATTGCCAAAACCATTCGCGTTTGGCAAGCACAATCTTCACCTATGATTTCGCGCGAAATCCCCGGAGTGTAAAAGGAAAAAGGCGCACCGCCGAGGTTGCCTCCCGGAAGCGGTCCGCTATCATTATTAAAACAGCGGTTGTTTTGTGAGTAATTTCCGGGAGGCAATATGACGACAGATTTCGATGTCCGGCAGTATCGGGAAAAGATTCATGCCATGGTTATGGAACAGCTTTCTGTCCCGGCCGAAGGGATCGATCTCAAGGGATTGATGGGGCAGGTCGTCGCGACGGCCGAGGCCGAACTGGATGAACATCTTACCGATCACGAGGAGATCGTCTGCCGAGCCGGTTGCGAAAGCTGCTGTATGCTCAATGTGGCGGTTCTTTTTCCCGAGGTGGTCGCCATCGTCGATTATGTGCTAGAATCCTGGCCGCCCGACCGGCAGCGGGATCTGATCCGGCGGGTCAACCAGCTCAGCCGCCGGGTCGCCGGACTTGACGATGAAGAACGCCTGTCGCTGCGGGAGCATTGCGCCTTTCTCAACGAGCAGGGGGCCTGCGCCATCTATCCGGTGCGTCCCCTGATCTGTCGCTCGGTGACCTCGACGGATGCGGAGCGCTGCCGGGAAGCGCTCGACGAACCCTGGCCCGGCGCGGCACGGCCGGTGCTCATGCATCTGCTGCAGAAA
>DIVU01000165.1:2654-5061 GCA_002423365.1 Desulfuromonadaceae bacterium UBA6124
CCGGTGTGGGACGAAATCCCCGGGGGGGGCTTTTTTTGAATTTTGCCGAACCCAAGGACTTGTCCGGTTCGGCACCTACCAAGGAGATTTTCATGCACGCACAAATCAACGGCATTCGCCTGGCTTACGATGACCTGGGGCAGGGGCTGCCGGTCATGCTCATTCACGGTTTTCCCCTCTGCCGCAAGATGTGGCACCCCCAGGTCGAGGCCCTGGTCGCCGCCGGTTACCGGGTGATCCTCCCCGACCTGCGCGGCTTCGGCGAAAGCGAAGCGGGAACGGCGCCCGGGTCGACGGACCTGCTGGCCGATGATCTGGCGGCACTCCTCGATCATCTCGGCATCGAGCGGGCCGTGGTCGGGGGGATGTCCATGGGCGGCTACGTGCTGCTCAATCTCCTCGCCCGCCACTCCCGGCGCCTGTCCGGCGTTTGTTTCATTGTCACCCGCGCCGATGCCGACGACGAGACGGCCCGGGGTAAACGGAATCATCTCATCGCGGAGATCGAGAAGGGCAATCCCGGCGCCGTGCCGAGCGCCTTCATCCCGCTGCTCTTCGCGCCGGAGACGGCAGAGCGCCGGCCGGAACTGCTCACGGAAACGCGCGCCTGGATCGAGGCGACCGTTCCCGCTGGGCTGATTCTCGGTCTGCAGGCGATCCGCGACCGCGGCGATTCCACAGCGCTGCTGCCGCAGTTGAAACTGCCCGCCCTGGTCATCGGCGCCCTCGAAGACAGGGCCATTCCCCCGGATAAGTCGGCGGCGTTGGCCGAAGCTGTCCCTGGGGCCGCTCTGCGCCTGATCGGCGGGGCCGGGCACATGGTCAATCTGGAGGAACCGGCGGCCTTCAACGGCGCGCTCCTTGATTTCCTCGCCGGCATCACGCCCTGAGGCGATCGGCGCTTGAGCCGCAGTCGGACGTTGGCGGCGGCGCGGCACTTGTGCTAGGATCGAAACCAGTTCATCGCGATTTAAGAACGGAGCATCCATCTAGTGACCGAACAAGCACCAGCGGGGGGAACCCGGGCGGCGGAGGAAAGCCGCGCCAAGACGGGCTCTCCCCCGCTCTTTCGGGTGATCATGCATAACGACGATTTCACCAGCATGGAGTTCGTGGTGGAGATGCTGGAGAAAATCTTTCATAAGCCGCCGACCGAAGCCAACCAGATCATGCTCAATATCCATTTCAAAGGGATGGGCATTTGCGGCATCTTTCCGGCGGAGATCGCCGAAACCAAGATCGACCGGGTGCACGCCCGGGCACGAAGCGAGGGTTTCCCGCTGCGCTGCAGCATGGAGCCGGCCTGATCGTTTTTGTGCTTTTCGTAGTTCACCGCCCGCGGGCGGGACGGTAAAAAGGATGTAACGCATGTTCAATCAGGATGTACAGATCGCTTTTTCCCTGGCGGTACGGGAAGCCCAACGCCGTCGCCACGAATACCTGACGACCGAGCATGTGCTCTACGCCATCCTCTTTGAGGACCGGGGGCAGGAGGTGCTGGTCAGCTGCGGCGGGGATATCCAGGGGCTGCGAAGCGTTCTCGAGGAGTTTTTCGACAAGCAGTTGGAGGCGGTTCCCGTCAGCGACGATTTCGTCCCCGAGCAGACCGTCGGCCTGCAGCGGGTCTTGCAGCGGACCGTGGTGCACATGCACGCGGCGGGCAAGAAGGATGTCGGGCTCGGCGATCTGCTGGCGGCGATTCTGGAAGAAAAAAATTCCCACGCCGCCCACTTCCTCGAAGCCCAGGGCATCCGCCGTCTCGACGTCCTCAACTTCATCGCCCACGGGGTTTCCAAGGTGCCCCGGGAGACGGCGAGTTCGGACGGCGCCGCGCCCGGCAAAACCAAGGAGGGCGCGCCGAGTCCTTCCAAGGGGGCTCCTTCCCGTGATCCCCTGGAACTCTACACCGTCAACCTGGTACAGCGCGCCCGGGAAGGGAAGATCGATCCCCTGATCGGCCGGGACCGGGAGTTGACCCGTACCATCCAGGTGCTCTGCCGGCGGCGCAAGAACAATCCCCTCTATGTCGGCGACCCCGGGGTCGGCAAGACCGCCATCGCCGAAGGTCTGGCCCAGAAAATCGCCGGCGGCGATATCCCGGCGATGCTCAAGGACAAGCGGATTATCGCCCTTGACATGGCCAGCATGGTAGCCGGGTCCAAATTTCGCGGCGAGTTTGAAGAGCGCCTGAAAAAGGGGCTTGATGAAGCGATCCGCTCTGGCAATGTCCTCCTGTTCCTGGATGAGCTGCATACCGTCATCGGCGCCGGCGCTGCCGAAGGCGCCATGGATGCCGCCAATATCATCAAGCCGCTGATGACCCGCGGCGAACTGCAGATCATCGGCGCCACAACCATTGACGAATACCGCAAGCATATTGAAAAGGATGCCGCCCTGGAGCGCCGCT
>DIVU01000159.1:0-3868 GCA_002423365.1 Desulfuromonadaceae bacterium UBA6124
GCCTCCTCCATGTAGTGGGTGGTCAACAGCACCGTCTTCCCTCCCCTCTTCAGCCCTTTCAGCACCTCCCATACCTCGTGTCTGGCGTGCGGGTCGAGTCCTGTCGTCGGCTCGTCGAGAAAGACGATCTCGGGGTCGTTAACGAGCGCCAGCGCGATGCCAAGACGCTGCTTCAAGCCGCCGGAGAGGTTTCTGTACTGCTCTTTGCTCTTGTCCTGGAGGTTCACGAGCGCGATCAGCCCATCGACATCGGTGTCCCTGCCGGGGTAAAGCCGGGCGTAGTACTGCAGGGTCTCTTTGACCGTGATCCGGTCGAACGAACCGAACCCCTGCGGCAGGACGCCGATGCGGCTGACGATGTCGTGTTTTTTATGGGCGATGTCCATGCCGAGAAGGGTCACTTTTCCGGACGTGGGCGTGCGGATGGTATCGATAATTTCAACGGCCGTGGTCTTGCCGGCGCCGTTCGGGCCGAGCAAGGCGAACACCTCGCCGCAATTGACGGTGAACGAGATGTCGTTGACGGCCAGTAACTCCCCGTAGCGTTTTGTCAGGTGCTCGACTTCGATGGCGTAATCACTTGCTTTGGTCATGCATCTCCCTTTCGCCTGAAGGGGCGAGGGTATTGCCTGGGATGACCTCACCGCCCAGCAGTGCATCGGAGGCGGAGCGAGACGAGGCGGTGGGCCAAAAACCGAGGCGACTCAGGACCTCGTTGATCACCGCCGATTGCCGGACAAGAAGACGGTCAAAGAGCAGGTGGCGGTGCTTGAATAAAATAGTGCTCGGGATGAACGTCGCGCCCAGGTGCGCCTTGGTCTTCTCCGTCCCCTGCCCCGAGTAATAGAGGGGTATTTTTCGTTCCACGCAGGTGCGGACATTCTCCAGCCAGGACAAGACATAAAGGTTGTATTTGCGACCGGGTCCGTAATCCATGCAGAAGTATTTATCCACCAGCGCTTCCTGTTTGACGAAGAGCAGGTTGAAAGCCACAAGTTCATCCTGCACAAAATAGAGCATGTATTCGGCGCCCGGCACTCTCTCGCAGATTTTATCGAAGAATAAGCGGTTGTGCACACCAAGCGCCATGGGGCTGCGCGCCACGGTATCCTGATAAAGCTGGTAGATCCTGTCCAGGTAAGGAGAAATGGTCCGACTGCGAACGACCCGGACTTCAGGGGCCACCCGCATTTTGCGATGCAGGTCCTTTCTCGCGGCCCTTGACAGCCGACTCAGGTATTCCTCCACGCTGCTGAAATCAATCGCCAGTTGGGCACATGGTCGAAATTGTACCCGGTTGAATTTAGTGCATGCATGTTCGGGTAATTTTCCGTACCGATTGAAGTTGTAAAGCACCACCATGTCGTTTTTGTGTTCGACGGCGAGCGCTTGCAAAGTGCCGAAGGCCATTTTGCAGGCCGCATCGCGAGTATCCTCATCGATTTGCGGATCAATTCCGATTTCACTCCATTCCCCTTCAACCAGTCCCACGCCCAATATGCGGGGTCGAAAAACCGAGGGCATGAGAAGACCGGCCGCTTTCAACGATTTCTTGACCCAACCTTCTGCAAAAGTGGACAGATCAAAGCGGGTTTCAAACAGCGGCAACAACAGAATCGGGGCCTCACCGTTGAACACCACGATGCTGCCCAGGGTGAAACCGTCGACACCGGATTCTTCCAACAACAAAAGGAGGGGGGCGGTGATGGACGGCTTTGGGAAAAGCCGTCCAAGGGCTGCCGCCGACAGGCCATCGAGCCGCGGCAGATAATGGCAGGAAAGGTTATTCATGGGGCTGGCGATCTCTGCTGCCAATGGGCGATGGAAAGCCACATCCGGCGCTGAGGAAACGAACACACCCGCAAGGCTTGGCCGGCAGCCAGAGGGAATCGCTCCCGAGCCGTTCCCGACATGCCCACCGCGAAGAGATAGCCGCCCTCCCCTTCGACCGTTCCCTCTGTCGTCGGATAGACGGTGATTTGCCGCGGTTCCAGGAGATGGAAGGCGCATCCCAGGGCTTTGACCGCAGCTTCCTTGATCGACCAGAGCAGGGCCGCAGCCGCCGCCAAATCGCCGCCCGTCAACCTCGAGGCATGGTCAAGCTCTGCCGACTGGAAGACCCGGTGCAGGGGGTATCCTCCTTGAAATTCATCGGTCCCTGCCACATCGATGCCGATCTCAGCCCCATCTCCACAAAGCGCGGCCCAGACCTTTCCACCACACTCGCTGAAGGAGATGGCCGGACCGGGATCTTCACCCAGCAGGAGCTGCGGTCTGCCCAGCAGACCACGTATTAGCTGTATCGGCAAAGCCTCTGAGGGGGCCGATTGACAGCGTTGCCAACGAGGACTTTCCGTGGCCGCAAGGTGATCCCACAGGGAGGCGACGAGGCGGTGCCTGGCTTCGCTCTCCCGTGGCAGGCAGGCATGGAAGACCGGCCCGCCGCCAGGCAGAAATCGCACGGCATGAACGGTTGTTCCCTGGCCCTCCTCAGTCATAACCACTCCCATGCCTCTTGCCGACCTCCATTCATTTCGCGCCGGCAGGCTCAGGCCGAGACCCAGTGCATCCGCAACCCCTGAATCTGCATGATAGTGCGACCTTGCTCATCGACCCCGCGGGCATCCCAGACGAGGCCGTCTTCGTCCCGCGCCCGCAAGCGGGCCTCCAGGATGATCTGTTCGCCGGCCCGGCATGGGCGGAAAAACCTCATCTCGCCGATCTCCAGGGGAATCAGCGAGCGTCGCTCCGAGGGATCCGTTGCTGCCAGGTGGAAGGCGGCCAGCTGCAACAGCGCCTCGCAAAGATAGGGCGAGTATTGGTAGCGGGCGCTCGACAGGGTGGCGAAGTCACTGGTCGCCCGGCAGGTGGTCCGGCCCCGCACCACTTCCGGACCGGCGCCATCCAGACGCTCCATGACGCGATACCGGCCTTCGAGGCCGCTGCGGTCCTTGTACCATTTGAGAACGTTTTTCGGGTCCATGGGCCGGGTCCGCAATTCTTCCGGACGGACGGGGAAATCCGGGAGTCCCCCCCCGGGCTCCGCTGCACCGCCGGCAAGGAGCACCTGACCCTGGAAGTGGGGAGTGAAGCGGTCGGTCAATCTCCCGGCGGGGGTGATCTCCCGGGCGGCGAGGGAGATCTCGCACACAACCTCCCGCTCGCCGCCACCAACCCGGCGGCAGGAGATTCTGGACGGTCGTGGAAGTCCGGTCGGACATTGAATCATATCCATGAATCGCATCTGGCGAACGCCTCGCACTAGCAGGTGGGGATAGAGGATCCGGGCGGCTTCCATGAAGGTTTCCAGGACCATGGCGGCTGAGACCAGAGGATGCTTGATGAACTTGAATGGCCGATGATCCGCAATCCAGAGATCCTTCTCCCGGGAGAAAGTTCTGCAGGCCTCCAGCTCTTCCCGGCGGAGGTCGAGGCGAGAGATCTCCTCGATCATGGGAAAGTCCTCGGGCCGCAAGGAAACGGTAGCGCCAGCCAATTCACCCTTGAGTGCAGGGCGAGTGGTATCGAGGCGCGGCGCCGTCTTCACGGCCGGCAGCTGCCGCATGAACATCACCCAAACGTCGTCGGCCGGGGTGGCCAGGAGCTCCCGGCAGAAAAGCCCCGCAAGCTCATTGGCATGGATGTACCCCACGCCCTTGCGCTTCAGCAGCTCCCGGATCTCCGGATCCTCAGCCATGCCTGCCCCTTCGATGGGGGGAAGCATCAAGGCCTTGCAGCGGATCGCTCCGTTTTCCCGGTGGAGGGTGCCAAGCAACGCCGACATCATCCGGTTGGCGGCGGCGTAGTTGGTCTGGCCGGGATTCCCCTGGATCGCGGCGGCCGAGGAGAGGCCGACGAAAAACCTCAA
>DIVU01000159.1:3940-4122 GCA_002423365.1 Desulfuromonadaceae bacterium UBA6124
AGAACTCCGGCGCCGTGGATGATGCCGTCGATCCTGCCATAACGGCGGACCACTTCGCCCAGCATCGTGCGGACCGCTTCGGGGTCGGTCACATCGCAGGTATGATAGGTGGCCTCAACCCCGGCGGCGTGCAAATCCGCCAGGGTCCGAGCGATCTCCGCGGTCCGTGGGTCGGCGGCGAA
>DIVU01000022.1 GCA_002423365.1 Desulfuromonadaceae bacterium UBA6124
AAGCGCAGCTGGTTGGCATCGGCCAGATCCTTGCGCGGCACCAGGCCGAGATAGCCGACGATTTGCCGACGATGGTAGATTTCCCGAAAGGAAAGTCCGGCGGGAAAGTGATCCGGCCCATGCAGCAGGGCTTTTTGGCTGTCGAGCAGCACCAGCCGCTGATCAAAGCGCTGCGCGTCCACCCCCCGGCCTTCCCGCCCTCCCCCTTGAGGCCGGTCGCGGTGCCGCTGGAGGCGCCGCTCCAGGCGCTCCAGCTGTTCGGGACTGTAGGCGCGCTCGGGGCCGGTCAGCAAAACCAGCCGATGGAAATTGCCGGGATCATCCCGCAGAAAAGCCCAATCCCCGGATTCGTCGTAACGCGCTTCCAGTTCAACGGCAAGGCGTTCCAGCCGTTCCACGTCCAGGGTGTTGACATACTGGAGAAAGCCCCGGTCGAGGCTCCACTGCACGATCAGCAGCATCCCCAGGGCGACCAGGGCGCTGGCCGCGAGCAGGGCAAAAAAGAGTCGATACCTGATATTCAGGCGCATGGCGGCACACTCCAAAGTTCGCTGTCCAATTTTCTTTTAGCACAGCCGCCCGAAAAAAAACCACCGTCACGCCCACACCAGGCATCTTTCCTCATTTCTTCCCTATTTCGTGCAAAATCTGCTGTTATTTTTTCCCCAAGCACGAGGGGCGGTGAAAAAATGCCGCCCCCATCCGCAAAGGAGGTCGCTATGAAAAAAACCGCTTACGTTGCAACGCTCCTGATAAGCAGCCTGCTCAGCGCCGCCGCCCTGCCCGCCGAAGCCCTGGCCGACCGCCGGGACCACCGTTCCCAACGGTGGGAAGAACGCGCGCCGCGCTCCGTCAAACACGCCCCGTATCGGGCCCCGGCCAAACATTACCGTGGCCATGAACATGTCCGGGTCGGCAAGCACGACTACTATCATCGCAACGGCCGCTTCTTCCGGCCGGGCTCTTCCGGCCTGATCTCGGTCCGTGCCCCCCTCGGCGCAATCGTCGCCGGCCTGCCGGTCGGCTTTTCGATGGTGCTCTCCGGCGGCACGAACTACTTCCAGGCCGGCGGGACCTACTACAACCAGGTTCCCTCCGGTTACATGGTAGTCGAAGAGCCACGCCGGCGGCCGGACCGGGGCTATGCGGGGAAGGTGCCGCGATACGTCACCGTCAACTCGGCCCTGCTCAACATCCGCAGCGGCCCGGGACAGCACTTCGGCATCGCCGGTCAGGTCGGGCGCGGGCAGCGACTGCCGGTTTACGACAACAGGGAGGGATGGTATTACATCGAACAACCAAACGGCGCGCGCGGCTGGATCATGGCCGACTTCGCCCTGCGCTGAACCGGAACCGACGAATACGCTCCCGAAACGGGAATCAACAACGGTACGCCCCGTACCCCACACCAAGGAGAACAACCATGAAAACCATGAAGAAAAGCCTGCTCATTCTGCTGATGACGACTCTGGCCCTGGCGGGAAGCCTGGGCGGCGCCCTGGCCCAGCCGGGCATGGGCAAAGGAATGGGGGACGGCGCCCCCTGCCGCTCCTGCGATGACCGGGGATTGGGCCGGCACCAGGGGAGAATGGCTCAGGCTCTTGACCTGAGCGAGGAACAGCAGACCAAGATTCAGGGGATCATCACCGAAGAACGGCAAAAGGTCGAGCCGTTGCGCGCGCAGATGGCGGAAACCCGCGACAAAATGCGCAAACTCAGCAATGCCGAAAGCTTCGACGAGGCGGCGGTACGCGCCCTGGCCCAGAAAAAAGCCGAAATCCAGACCGAACTGAGCGTCGCCAAGGCGCGCACCCACAATCGGATCCAGGCTGAACTGACCCCCGAGCAGCGGGACTTGGCGGAAAAGATGCGTCCGGCGATGAATGACGGTCGACGCGGCAAGGGGCGGTTCTGGGACGGCGAGCGCTACTCGCGCCGGAGCGGGGATCTGCCCCCCTGGTGCCCCAAGCGCTGAGAACGGCGACAGCCAAGTTTTGAGGGAGACGGCCGGCGGAAAACCGCCGGCCGCGTGTTTATTGAAAAAGCAAGTGGAATCTTAGGGTTTGACAGAGAGACGGGGGGTGAGGTAGAACAAAACCATGCTGTCGGTGGAAGAGGGAGATTGACAACGCCATGGGGGTCGATCCGCCGGCAGTTCATGTCTCATCGATCGGGGCGGGGATGTTTCCTCCACACTGTCAAAAATGCTTTGCCGAAACGCAGATCGTCAAGGTCGTGCTGCCGCTGGGGGAAGATTCCCTCGCCCTCAATGCCCGCGTCTCCCTCGGCGAATTCCCGCTGATTGAAGGATTTTTTCCCCCCCATAAGCTTCCCGTGACGCAACTGGAACCGGGTCGCATCTGCTTCATCCATTGCACCAGCCCCGCCGGCGCCTTCACCATCAGCGCGCGCATCGCCGAGATCCTCGACCCGCGCCGGTTGCGCCTGGACTTTGTCGACTCCTCCCCCCCCGTGCAGCAACGCCAGCATTTTCGGGTCGAAACCCAAATCCTGATGCATTTCTGGCCGATCGCTTCGCCCCGCCCCCAGGTCGACGTCGAGCCCCGCCGGGTCAACCTCAGCGCCGGCGGTCTCCGTTTCGCTGTCGACGAACCTCTGGACGAGGGCTGCGAATATGCCTTCGCCATCGAACTGCCGGGCCTGGTCGAGACGATCTTCTGCGACGCCCGGGTGGTGCGCATGCTCAATATCCTCGACGAGGAACATGCCGCCTTTCAGTTTACCCGCATCCAACCTGAGGACCGCGAGGACATCACCCGCTACTGCCTGGCCGAGCAGCGTCGCCTGCTGCGCGAGAAGGTCCATGTGCGCCAGGGCCCTTGAGCCTTCGCTCAGCGCCGGGGGGGATACTGCTCCAGCATCTTCTTGACGGCATTGGGGATCTTCCCCTGGGCGTCCCGCTCGTCGGTGATGCCGCCGCTTGCCGTCCCCTGCCAAACCAGGGTGCCGGCACGCCGGTCGATCAGCTCGATATTGAGAAACCCCCGCCCCACCGATTCCGCCTGCCCGTGCCCCACACCTTGCCGAATCCAGCGCCATTGATAGCTGTAGCCGAGATCTCCGGGCGTCGCCGCGACCGCTTCGCGGATGCGCGTGGTGTAACGCACCAGCAGGTCGGGCTCGTCGGCCCTGACCGCAAGTCCCTTGCCGGTCAACTCCTCGGTCACGGCGCGGCGGATAAACTGGTCGGTCATGTCGTCACCGAGCAGGGCATCCATCAGCGCAGGCTTGCCATCCACCCAGAACCAGGTGCGATAGCCGTCGAAATCGGCCTTCCAGTCGAAAGAGCTCGATACGCTCATGGGCCTGGCACAGGCGGCCAGCAGCACGAGCAGAAGCAGCATCGGCAACCATCGCGAACTTTTCATCGGCAAAACTCCTTATCGGCAAGGTCGAGGTTTCGGGCAACGCTTCATGGCTGAAAGTTTACCAGAATTGCGCGCACCTGGAGCGCTTGCCGCGAAAAGAAGCGGGCGTTTCGGCAAAATCTGTTCCCCGTCCGAGCGGGAAGTGCTAGGATTCAATCGCTCGTGCCCTTTCCTTCTTGTCTGCTTGACCCAAAAGGACCAACCGTGAACCCTTTCGCGAAATTTCTGTTTTTTGCCGCGCTCTGCCTCTGCCTGTCACCCCTTCCGGCCCTGGCCGATCTCGCTTCCGGCCTGCAAAACTGCGCAAGCCTGACGGACGACCGCGAACGCCTCGCCTGCTATGACCGGCTGGCCGTCTCCGCTAGCGATGCCGGCGCCGACGTCGGCGCGGAACTCGCCGTCCTCCCGGCCGACGTCGAGACCGAAGTCGCGCCACCGGCGGTCCAGGGGGAGGCCGTTTCCCTCCTGACCCGCCGCTGGGAACTGGACGAAAGCCGTCCGCGCGGACGGTTTACCCTGATGATGCATCGGGACAACTACTTGCTGCCGGTGACCTACAACAACAGTTACTACGAGCCCAAGGAGGGCGAGGAATACACCGTCGAAGAAGTCAAAGGCTTCGAAGCCAAGTACCAGATCAGCCTCAAGACCAAGCTCTGGCAGGATATTCTCGGCAGCCGCGCCGATCTCTGGTTTGGCTATACCCAGCAATCCTACTGGCAGATCTACAACGTCGACGAGTCGGCCCCCTTCCGTGAAACCAATTACGAACCGGAATTACTGGTCAACTACCGGGCCAACCTCAATTTGGGCCTCGGGGGGCTGCGCCTGCGCACCCTGACCGCCGCCCTGAACCATCAGTCCAACGGCCGCTCCGAGCCCATGTCTCGCAGCTGGAACCGGGTGATCGGTCAGGTCGGATTAGAAAACGGTCCCCTCACCCTGCTGCTGAAAAGCTGGTACCGCATCCCGGAAAGCCGCAGCGACGACGACAACCGCGACATCGACGATTACTTCGGCCCCGGCGAGCTTCAGGCCTACTATCTCAAGGAGAAGCACCGCTTCGGCATGATGCTGCGCAACAACTTCCAGAGTGAAAACCGTACCTCTGTGCAACTGGAGTGGAGCTACCCGATCCTGGATAAAGTCGGCATCTACGTCCAGTATTTCAACGGCTACGGCGAAAACCTGCTCGACTACGATCAGCACGCCAACCGCATCGGCGTCGGCTTCATCCTCACCGACTGGAACTAAGATCTCGTACCACGGCCACGCGGGAGGAGACGGCATTTCCGATCAATAGGCCCAGCGCCGGCAGCGCCATTTCGAGGCGCTCGGTACAAAATTTTGACACTAAAATGACGATGAGGACTTAAATATAAGGGATTGTGGCCTTTATTTCATGGCCCGGGTATTGCTTATAGTTTCCGCAGCGAGCTCGTTAATCTCATCCGTCCTGGCATTCGGATGACTCGTCCAGCGGAAACCACACTATGACCTGGCTTCTTCCCAGCATCATCGCCTCCCTTTGCGCCACCACCAGCCTGACGCTGGTCTTCGCTTTTTTCTATCATCAATACCGGGAACGGCACCTGGGCTTCTGGACGCTGGGCTGGGGTATCCATTCCCTGCGCTACCAGCTTGATCTGAGCATGGCGCTGGGCTGGCTGAGTACGGACTCGTCCTATCTGATCCAAAGCTGCGTTCTGGCCAGCGGGTTGCTGATTCTGCGCGGGACCGAAGAAATGGCGCGGAAAAAAATGAATCCGGCCTGGTGGATCGGGGGCGTTTTCTGCGCCGGCTGGATTCTGCTGGGACAGGTTTCCGATCTGCCGTTTCTGCCGCAGACCTTGCCGGCGTTTTTGTTCTACGCCCTCGTTTCCATCCGCACCGGAAAACTCTTTCTTTCCCTGGACTCCCCGAAGCAGCTGGGCAAAATCCTGACCGGATGGGGCTTCATCCTCTGGGGGCTGCACCGCGCCATCTACCCCTTTGTGCATGACCTGGAATGGCTCCCGCCCTGGCGCTTTCTCATGGCGGCCCTGTTGGCACTAACGGTCGCCTTCGGCATGATCATGTTGTACTTCGCCCGGCTCCGTTCGAACCTGGCCGCTAGCGAGGAGCGCTTTCGCTCCCTGGTCGAACAGGCCACCGACGGCATGTTCCTGCTCGATCTCAACGGCCGCATCCTCGATATCAACCGCCACGCCTGCCTCAGTCTCGGCTACAGCCGCGACCAGCTTTTGACCCTCGGCCTGCAGGATGTCGTCCAGGGCTTGACCCAGATCGTCCTGCCGCAGGGACCGAAACGCTTCGTCCCCGGAGTGCCTACCACCCTCGACGGCCAGCACCGCCGCAACGACGGCAGCACCTTTCCCGTCGACATCCGTCTCAGCGTCATCGAAAGCCCGCACGGCGAACTGCAGCTGCTGGCCCTGGCCCGGGACATGACCAAGCAGAAAGAAACCGAAGAGCAGCTACGCCAGAGCATGCGCAAATTCAAGGCGTTGTTCAACCAGGCCTTTGAACTGGTCGCTCTACTCAGCCCGAGCGGAACTTTGCTCGATGCCAACGAAACGGCCCTGCGGATAATCGGCCGCTCAAATCTCGAAGTTGTCGGAATCCCGTTCTGGGAGACCCCCTGGTGGAGTCATGATCCCGAACAGCACAGTCTGCTGCGCCGGGCCATCGAACGAGCCGCTCAAGGCGAACTGGTCCGCATGGAGGTGTCCAACCGTACCCTCGACGGGCAGTTGCTAATGATGGACTGTTCGCTCAAGCCGATTCACGACGAGCGGGGGCAAGTGTCCCTGCTCATCGTCGAGGGGCGGGACATCACCGAGCGTATTCGGTTCGAGCGAAATCTGGCGGCCATCAACATCAAGCTCGAAGCGTTGATCGACGCCAGTCCCATGCCGATCATCGCCGTCGATCGGCGGGCGCGGATCACCGAGTGGAACCGGGCCGCCGAACAGGTCTTCGGCTGGACCCGGGAGAGTGTTCTGAACCTGCCTGACCCGATGGTTCCGGCCAGCGAAGCAGAACGGGACAAAAACCTGCAACAACGGATCTTTTCCGGGGAAAAGATCCAGGGCCTCGAACTGTTACGCCAGTGCAAAAACGGCTCGACGATCTCGCTCGAACTATTCGCCGCTCCGCTGCACGACGTCACCGGAGCGATCGACGGCGCCATGAGCATTTTCGTCGACCGGCGCGAGCAGAAAATGGCCGAGGTCGCCCTGCGTCACAGTGAACTCCAGTACCGCAAGCTCTACCAGCAGTTCGAAACCCTGTTCAACGGCATTCCCGACCCCATCACCCTCATCGACCGCGAGATGAAAATCATCTGGGCCAACCGAGGAGCGGCCAAGGCCTTCGGCCGCGACCAGAACGAGGTGACGGGCAAATTCTGCTATCGTTTCTGGCATGGGAAAGACAACGTTTGTTCGGAATGCCCAGTCATCGACTGCTTCATCAGCGGCGAATTTCAGGAGAAAAAAATCGACACCCCCGATGGCCGCATCTGGGGAGTCAAGGTCTTCCCGATCCGGGATAAGGACGGACAGATCGTAAACGCTCTCGAACTGGCCAGCGAAATCACCGAAAAACTCCGACTGCGCGAAGAGGCCAACCGCACCAGCCGACTGGCTTCGTTGGGGGAGTTGGCGGCTGGGGTGGCTCATGAAATCAACAATCCCAACGGCCTGATCCTGCTCAACCTACCCATGCTGAGCGAAGCCTTCGCCGACCTGGAAGCCGCTCTTGCGCCTTATGCCGAGGCCCATCCGGACTTCACCGTCGGCGGACTCCCCTTTGCACGCATGCGCCGGGAAATCCCCGAACTGCTCGACGAAATGCGCGATGGGGCCACCCGTATCAAGCGCATTGTCGAAGACCTGAAAAACTTCGTCCGCCCAGACAACCTTTCCGCCAGTCACGAAGTCGACTTGAACCAAGCCCTGCAAGCGGCGGTGCGTCTGGCCGCTGGCGAGATCCGCAAAAGTACCGATCTCTTCTCGGTCAGCTACGACGAGGGCATACCGCCGGTCACCGGCATCAGTCAGAGAATCGAGCAGGTGCTGGTCAACCTGATCATCAATGCCTGTCAATCCCTGCCCGACAAAAGCCGCGGTCTGACCGTACGGACTCGATTCGATCGGGACAGCGCCATGAACCTGGTCGAAGTCGTCGACCAGGGCCGGGGGATCGAAGAGAAACATCTGCGCCATGTCACTGATCCGTTTTTCACCACCCGTCGCAACGCCGGCGGCACCGGGCTGGGCTTGTCGGTCTCGGCCCGCATCGTCAAGGAGCATGGCGGAGAACTGCGATTTGCCTCCGTTTTGGGGGAGGGGACCACAGTTACTCTGCTGCTGCCGCCACGTGTAAAGGATAAGAGATGAAGCCTCATACTTTCCAGAATCCGACCATCCTGCTGATCGACGACGAAAAACCCTGGCTTCGTTCCGTCTCCATCGCCTTGGAGCGCTCGGCCGGCATCTCCAACATCATTCCCTGCAATGACAGTCGCGAGGCTATGCCGCTGATGCAGAGCCATCCCGTCGACCTGGTCGTCCTCGATCTGACCATGCCCCACATCTCCGGCGAACGGCTGCTGGCGATGATCGTCGAGGAATATCCCAGCGTCCCGGTGATCATTCTCAGCGGTCTCAACCAGATCGACACCGCCGTCC